>CBIMFG010000008.1:0-15230 GCA_966243125.1 uncultured Niastella sp. | reverse complement strand
ATAACAGGTGTTATTATAAGTGAACGATCAATAATTGCCTGAATTGTTGATACCTGCTTTCAGTATAAAGTAACCGGGCGCCACATCGTTGTTGAACACGCCCCCACCTTCGGCATTGAAATTGGCTACATTCAAATTGTTGCCAGTTATATTAAGCGCGCCATTAGGTAGTTTATTATTGGTAATGTTTATAGAGTACTCTGAGTGAATGGTATTATCGCGGTAATACCCTATACCGTGGTAAATATCGTTTACCGGGCTCGCAATATTAATGGTATTGTCTTTTACTACGGCATAGTTCAGAAATGGAAAAGCCGTGTTGCTTACATACTCATACAACATCACACCCGCATCGTTCAGCGTATTGTTGGCAATGGTTACATTGCTGCCGTTGCGTGCTTTTATGGAGCCGCCACTGGCATTGGCTGGCCAGCCTGAAACGGTATTGTTGGTAATCAACAATCCGTTAAAACTGTGGCAGTACATACCGTGATCGGTCAATGAATCTATAGCATTCAGGACTGGATTTCGGTTCAGCGTATTTCCATCTATCAGCGTGTTGCTTTTGCTGTTGTCGTTAATGGCGCATACAAAATAACCGGTGGTACCGCCATTACCAAACGTGTTGTTTAAAATGCGGGCATTGGTTGAACCTTTTGTCCACACGCCGCGGCCGGGATCGCTTGCGCGGTGAATGAACACACAATTTTGAATGAGTGAACTGTCGGTACTCAGGAACTCCACATAATCGTCTTTCAGGTTGTTGGTTTTGTTGGTACCGGCTGCCCGTTTAGCGTAATCAAAAATGCAATACTTAATGGTTGGCTTTTTTGTATTGGTGAGCACCATGCGAATGTTCCAGAACGTAATGCCCTGTAAGGTACAATTATCAAACTCGTTGCCGTAACTAAGGGTAAGAATGTTGCTTAATGAAGTGGCGCTGAAAACAGGATTTACCGTAGTCAATTTAATCAATGATACACCGGCCTTCATTACTATTTTACCGGTTATTTTATACGTACCTGCTGAAACGTATACGGTTTGTCCGGCAGTGGCAGAAGCAATCACAGCGTTTATTTGCGCCAGTGTCATGCTTGAATCAATGGTAAGCACTTCTTCCTGCGGACTTACCTTTTCATCAGGATTGAGATCGTTAATGGCTTTTTTCTGACAGGAAAATGCTACGCCTATTAGTACAATAAGCACAAGGAATGTTGACTTCATAAATGGCAATGGTTTTATAGTTGATTTATAAAAAACGATCCCTGCTGCGGTTGAAACCGGCATTACGTATTACAACAACAGTATATAATTAAGGGAAAGCTCTTACATCAATATTTACCGACACCTGAGAAATGTCTACATATTAATTGTTGCGAGCCCCATTCCTGAGAGGATTTAAAGATATAAATAAATGCGGGAAGTGCAAATAAAAAAGGCCCCGATATATCGGGGCCCTTCAGAACACTTATAGCGTACGGGTTATTATTAATTATATCCCTGGTTTTGCACAAACACCTTTGTATCCTTTGTAGCATCCATGGTTGTTTGAGGAATAGGATAAATACGACGGAAAGGTTGAGATACCTTCTTAGTGGTACCAGCATCTTCGAATTTACCAAAGCGGATAGCCGCTTTTCTTCTGTACTGTTCCCAATACAATTCAAACCCAGTTTCGTTGTACAACGTATTCATGTCGATAGAAGTAAGCGCTTTGCCTGGTGCATTGTTATAAAGCGCTTCACGGGTTCTGCTTGTACGCAGCATATTCACATCGGCCAATGCCTGGGCATTCTGGTTTTTGCGTAAATACGCTTCGGCACGCATACAATACATAGCGCCCAAACGGTAAATTGGCAAATCGCAGTTGCTTTTGCTGTTAGCACCTTCGGGGTCAAACTCAAATTTGAAAGGCCTAACACCACGATTCACCTGCAGCTGTGTCAATACACCCTGGGTAGGATCGTCAAAATTAAGTTCTGGTGTAAAATCCATCAGCGGAGCGGGCTGGCCCTTTTCAGTATTCAACTGAAATACTTTAATACGCCCACCGGGGGTTACACGTTCAAATTCAGTGGTAGAACCGCTTACGAGTTTGGGTCCGTATTGCTGGCCAACCTGCATGCCACGGTTAAAATGGAACCAGGGCAATGTAGTACCAACCACAGGAATAGTAACAGGTACACCGTTTACATCAGTACCATCGTTCATGAACCAGGTGCCATCGCTGTATTGATACTTTCTTGTATAGCGAGGGTCATCATGATTATTATCCCAGGTATGATAGAACTCAGGAGTAATGCAGGAAGCATTGGTACCGCGGTTAGCCGGAGAAGGTTTCTGGTTTCTTTCCATTGGCATATAGGCAAAGCTATTGCTGCTGCCGCGGTTGGGAAGTACATCCTGGGTTATTACAAAGATCAACTCTGTTCCATCGCCGTTCTCGATATCGAAGTTGTGGAAGAAGTTGCTTTCCAGTTTATATTGGTTTGAACCAATGATGTTTGAAGTATAAGTGATCACTTTATCCATGTCGGTACCGTTGCCATCAACCGCCTGCTCATCGAACTTAAAGGTAGTTGCATAACGGTCTTTGAACACCGCCCGGTTAAGGTACATATCTGCCAGCAGCGCATAAGCAGCCTGTTTGGTAAAACGGCCTTTGCCAACACCATTCTGACCACTGTTCGCCAGATCAGGTATAATTGATTCTACATCTTTAATGAGGTCATCGATGGCGGTAGCCGCCAGCCGTGCCTGCAGGGGTGCATTTTCTGTTAAGGGGTCGCGGTATGGCGCCTGGCCAAACAGGTCTAACGCATGAAACGTGTATAATGCCAGCAGGGCTTTGGCTTCAGCCAACAGCTGCGCTTTATTGGCCGAAGTTGATTTGCTAATGGAGCTAATGGCAGTGAGCGATTGTACTATGCCGGAATTCAAGCTATTCCAGGTATTGGTGATCATGGAATTATCGGCGCCCCAGGTAAATTCATGAATAGCCCGGTAAATACCACCATCGCCCCAGTCGCTACCACGTGTAGGCAATATTGCTTCATCGGTTGAATATTCCTGTAGAGCAAATGTTTGGGCATGGTCTGAGAAAGTACCATTATTCATTTGTGCGTATGCAGCAGCCAGTAAGCTTTCATTAGCTCCGCCACTGGAGCCAGCCACTTCATCTAATACCTGTTCTTTAAGATCAGTACAGCCTGACATAGTCGCTATCAGCAAAGCGCAGGCTATTGTATGTAGTTTAAATGATTTCTTGTTCATATTCCAAATAATTTAAAATTTGATCGTTGCACCTACCAGGAAGGATTTGTTTGAAGGATAAGTGGTATAATCAATACCCAGCGATTGGTTACCATCTACGGCTCTGGTAGTATTCACCAAAGGATCATAGCCGGAATATTTAGTGATGGTAAACAGGTTAGAAGCGCTCACATAAATGTTGAGCGATTGCATCCAGGGAATTTGTTTGAAAGTAAAGGTATTGCCCAAACGCAGGTTGCTGCAACGGAGGAAATCTGATTTTTCCAGGTATAGCGACGACACGGTTGGCGAATTGACATTCATATTTGAACCATCATCTACAAATTTTTTCAGTGCGTTGCGGTCTGTTGTCAGGTTGTTGATGCCCAGGATAAGCGCGGTGTTGTTATACAGGTAGCCACCGGTTTGGCCAATAAAGGCAGCTGCCAGGTCAAGGGTTTTATAACGTACCTGGGTGTTTAAGCCATAGGTGAATGAAGGAATAGCGCCCTTGAAGATCTGTCTGTCAGTTGAATTGGTTTCCTTTCCATTTGCGTCGTAGCCCAGGAATTTAGCCATATAAAATGAACCTGCAGAATAGCCATTTTTATAAATGTTAACGCCTATATTACTGAGACCCGGACCGGTAACGGTACCAGTTAAGATCTGAGAAACAGGCAGGTCTTTAACGGTGTTTTTGAGCGTAGCGCCGTTTACATCAACAGTCCAGGTAATGTCTTTGGTGTTAACGATCTGTGATCCGAGGGTAAATTCAAAACCCTTGTTCTCGATCTTACCATCCACATTCTCCCATACCGTAGCAGTAGGGCTTAATGGTGCAGCAGGAACATTCAGAATTGGGTCTTTGGTGGTTTTGTTATAATATTCAACTGAACCGTACAGTTTGTGTTTGAGTAATTCGAAGTCGGCACCTATATTGTACTGTTCAACCAGTTCCCATTTAAGATTTGGGTTAGCAGTACGAACCACTTTAACGCCATTTAACAGGGTTGAACCATCCAGGTAATATCCGTTGCCTGGGTCCAAAGAGTAGCCGGCCTGCGTTAATTTGTTAGGTATTTCCTGGTTACCGGTTTGTCCCCAGCTGGCACGCAGCTTCAGGTTATTGATAACAGAAACATTCTCCAGGAACGATTCGCGGCTCAGGTTCCAGCCCGCAGCAAAAGAGGGGAAGTAGCCATACTTGTTGTTGGCGCCAAAACGGGTTGAACCATCAGCACGAACAGAGGCTGTTAACAGAAAACGGTTGTCATAATTATAGTTCACGCGGCCAAAGTAAGATTGCAATTCGCTCTCCTCTGCATAACCAGGGTTAGCGATGGCTGTTCCGGCATAAGCTGGATTATAATAAGGAGGCACACCTGTACCCACATTACCAAGGTTCTTCATACTGAAAGAGGTACCTGCAGTCTGGAACTTTTGATAAGAGAAACCACCCAATACTTCTACCTGGTGTTTTTGAATAGCCAGGTTATAAGTAAGGTAATGTTCCAGCAAAGTGGTCAATGATTTCTGGTTGTTTTGCGTATACATACCATTGACAAAATCGGGAATGGGCAAAATGTTCTTGTAAAGGGTAGACTTACGCTCTGAATTTGATTTGTCGATACCCAGGTTGAAACGGTAGTTCAAGCCTTTTACCAACCGCAAGGTAGCTTCCATGTTGCCCAACACCCGGAAGGTATTGTTTCTATCATCCCAAATACTCAACGTATACATAGGGTTGGCAACCTGATTCTTTTGGAAATCGGTAAACCTGCCGGCAGAGTCCTTCACATTCCAGGTAGGGTTGGCCAGCAGCGCCCATATAAGCACCTGACCGTCGGACCCGGCAGAGCTTCCGCTGGGGACGCCGGTTTCATCGATGTTACTGGCAGTAAGGTTCATTTTAACAGTTAACCGTTTGTCGTCGAAGAAAGATTCTTCGGCATTCAAGCGGCCGCTTGTTCTTTTGAAGCTGGTTCTCTGAACAATACCAGTTTGGTCAATGTGAGAAATGGATGCCATGTAGCTACCAGTAGCAGTTGTTTTAGAGAACGACAGGTTGTGGTTCTGTACCTGACCGTTGCGCAGGATCACATCCTGCCAATCGGTATTGCCGCCATGATCAGATGCCGGAGCCAGCGCCCGGTATTCTGATGCAGAAAGCAGGTCAAGCTTTTTGATCACCTTAGAAGTACCCGCATACATATCATAGACTAAAGCGGGATCTCCCTTTTTACCATGTTTGGTAGTAATAAGCACCACACCGTTTGAACCTCTGGCGCCATAGATAGCCGCAGCAGAAGCGTCTTTCAACACAGTGATGGTTTCAATATCGTTGGTGTTCAAAAAGTTCAGCGGGTTTTTGGCATCTGATGCGCCCATACCCAAATTGGGGCCGGCAGCGCTCACGGCAGCATTGCTCAACGGCACCCCATCTACCACAAAAAGCGGCGTGCTACCACTACGTACAGAACCTACACCACGAATGAATACATTTAAACCAGCACCGGGTTCACCGCTTGAATTAGCGATGCGTACACCCGCTACTTTACCCTGCAGCATGTTGTCTACAGATATATTAACGCCTTGTCTGATATTATCAGCTTTTAACTGAGTTAATGAACCGGTAACATCCGCCTTGGTACGGCTACCATACCCTACCACCACTACCTCGTTCAACCGACTGTTACTTACAGTCATAGTTATTTGCAGGGATGTACCGTTTACAGTTACCTGCTGGTCGTTGTAGCCAACATGGCTGATCACCAGTTTTTCTCCATCCGCTCCCTGCAGGGAAAATTCACCCTTGTCGTTGGTAGTGGTAGTGTGTTTGGAAGAAAGGGATCTTACGGTGGCGCCGGCGATAGGGGTGCCGTCTGCGCCAACTACAGTTCCTTTAACAGGCTCCCGCGAAACAATATGGTCAAACTTGTGAGGGGTTGGTATATTGGCCCGGGAAAAGCTAATGCCCGATAACCATACTCCTCCTACCATAAATAGAAATCGAATGTTCATACGTAAATCCGTATTAAGTGTTGGTTAAAAAAAGATGCGCTTAGTACATTGGTCATAGGCGCATACACCAAATGGCTTACGAACCCCTAGTGAGTAACAATTTGGTAATATGGGGGGTAAAAACAAAAAGCCTCCCGATATATCGGGAGGCCTTCCTATTAAATTAGAATTTATTTATTGCTTCACCACTTTTCTCTAAGGATACACTACCTGCCAGTTATTGGCCTTTAATTCATCCAGCGTATACAGATAACTATAAACCCCGGCTAATGATCTATGCAACGCACAGTTGGAACAAATACCGACAAATTAATGGTATCCTCAGGATAGTTATAGGTGAATATAAAATTTATATTATCTGATGAATTATTTACAATGGTTAACCGGTCATCACCTTTATCTAAAATGGTGGCCGGACATTCATCTTTACTTCTTCTGCAGCTGGATGCCTGTATAAGGCATACTATAGAAAATAAAAATAATATACGCAAGTTACACTGCTTTATTGAAACATGTAAAATACCTTATTTTATAATCCCTTCAACATCTCCGCCAACACCTTTACATCCATTTTCACTTTTACCATACCCATGGGATGAAAGCGTTTGTTGGGTTGGTTGTAAGCTGCATATACAATAGTATATACGTTGTCGCCTTCGGGGATCAAACAAAGCGGCGTGCGCATGGTACTCCACCAGCGTTTTACTTTGGTATGCAGGGGCAAATAGCGGGCTTCGCTCCAATGCAATCCATCTTTTGACAGCGTGTATCCGATCATGTTGGGGAAATGATGGGCGCCGCCATCAGGACCGCCATCGAACACGGTTATGTAAGCGCCGTTTTGCAGTTTATAAACAAGTGGATTTTCAACAAACTCGGGGTTGATGCTTTTAATTGGGTTTACGGTAGTATCAAGGCGTTTCCAGGGCCCATCCATAGAAGGTGATTTAGCCAGCCCAATAAACCAGCCGGTACCAGTATTCTTAGGATAGTCGGCCCAGGTTTTAAAAGGATAGGCGCCGGCATAAAATCCCAGCCAGCCATCTTTTACGGGGTAAGGATAAAAAGACGCAACGCCTTGTCTTCCTTCCCAGGGTTGTGCATCCAAACCCGGCTCCATAATCAGCTGGCCTTCATCGTAAGGACCGCCAATGCCTTCCAGCCCTTTTGTTTTTGATTTGGTGCACCAGATGCGGCCAAAAGAATGGTTGGGTTGTATGTTGCGGTCAACAGTATACGTAAGATAATAACCATACCACCGGTCTTCCTGTTCATTAAACACCGCATTGTACGACCAGATAGCGCCCCGGCGATCGTTCATGGGATTGTCTTCTTCTGCAATGGCATAGTTGCCACTTGCCTGATAAATGGTGCCTACACGTTTCCAGTGAATAGCATCAGCACTTTCCCAATGACCAATGCGGGTTTTAACCCGGTCGTAATAAGCTTCTATTCCTTTTTCACCTGCACGTTCAGTTGGGAACATATGATAGGTATTGCCCACCTTTACACAGGTACCGCCTTCAAAACCGCCCTGTATGCCTTCCGTACCGGGCATGCCTTCATCAATAATGGGTTTATCGGGTCCGCCAATGAGCTCAAACAATCTCAGGCTATCAGTAAACCCATCGGTAATATAAGAACGCCACAATCTTCCATCTGGTTGATGGCCGCTTTTATTGGGCAATGGGTCATTTGCGCCAATAACGCCGGCAACGAATCCGTCTTTACTTTGGTAGTTTACGGTTTGCCAGCCTTTTTTATAAGCTACTTTATAAATATTATAGGGAGGCAGCCCGGTGATGGTTAATGCGCTATCAATAACCAGTTGCGCATTATTCAATTGCTGGCCCTGCGGCAACGCAATAAGCACGTTTACGGCGGTGGTAAATTTTAGTTGAACCGTGCTGGAACAATCATTACTACTGGTGCCGGTTAATTCGGTAAGTGCAGGCGCGGTTCTAACAATGGAGTTTTTATTGCCCGCAAAAGGATAGCAGGGGTTGGTTAACCGGAATGTATGACTTTGTGTAGGTTTTACAGAAAATGCAACAGGCTTTACAACCTGGGCGCTGGCATTAAAAGAAAAAGACAGTACAAGAATATTAAAAATGATTGATCTGTAATTCATCATATGGCAATAGATTAGCAATCGCTGTAAAACTACCTCCCTATGTATGAAAAATTATCCTGTACTAACCCGGGTTATTATTCAAGTCGGCCATATTCTTTATCTTTAGCATATGAATGTCTTGGTAGTAGACGATAATGAAATAGCCAGAACTACATTGCTCCAGCTTGCCGGCCGGGTAAAGGATATTACGGTTGTTGGGGAATGCACCGACGCCTTGCAGGCCTATAATTTGCTGCAGGAGGAAACCGTGGATGTTATTTTGCTCGATATTGAAATGCCCGGAATGACCGGCCTGGAATTAATAAAAAACCTGGGCGCCAAACGGCCCCTGATCATTTTTACTACTTCTAAAAAAGAATATGCGGTAGATGCTTTTGAATTAAACGTGGCCGATTACATTGTAAAACCCATCACCACCAGCCGTTTTATACAGGCCATTGATAAAGCCCGGGATTTACTGGAAAGCAATAGTGACCAATTCAATATCAGCACGAATGAATTTATTTTCATCCGCGATTCGAATGTGGTGAGAAGACTGGAACTGAATGATATTCTTTTTGCAGAAGCCATGGGCGATTATGTAAAACTGCACACCAGCCAGCGTTTTTATGCCATTCACAACTCACTGAAAGCAGTGGAACATCACCTGCCTGCACAAAAATTCCTACGGGTGCACCGGTCTTTTATTGTGGCTATCGACAAAATTGACTCTATACGGGACGGAGTGATTATTGTACATGAAAAAACAGTACCGGTAGCAGATGCCTACAGGGCCACTTTGAACAAGAGAATGAATGTGTTATAGCCATCGCCCAAAATTCCTTGTTTGCCGACCGATTTTCCTGTTTTACAGAGTACACGCTTCCCCGATGACATTGCCCAATTAATTTAGCATTATGTCAGGAAAAAGGATCATATTCTCCATTCTGTGCGCCTTTATAACCGGCACAATTATACTCATTTACGTAGAGTATGTTTCAACCAAACACCTGCATTCCTTCATCAGGGCCAACAGAGAGTTAATGGGTGAATTTCAGATCACCGAGAATATGTTGAATGCGGCCAAAAGCAAAGTGGTGATTGAAAGAAAGATCCGCGGATTTATTGAATCGGGCGATACCAATTATTTGACCGGGTTGGATACGGAGTTTGATGAAATTCAGCGTTCCCAGCAATTTCTAATGGCTATTCCCGGCGACTCGCACACCGTTGTGCTCATTCACAAACTCGATACCACTATTCAAAAAAAGATCAACCTCTTTCATACTGTTTTGCGTGCGTACCACCGCCATGGGGTAAAAGCCGCCGAAGACACCATTCACTCCAATTTGCCCGAATGGGTTTCGTACCAGATAGAAACTACCGTACGGGAAATTACCGATGCCAGAAGGGATGAACTGTCGCTAATTGCCAATTCGGTACAACGCAGCGGACAAAAAGCGCTTGAATTCAGTTACATTCTCATTACCATGGTATTACTGGCCGCAGCTGTTTTGTTATGGTATATTCTGCACATCATGCAAAAACTCATCAGGTCTGAAAAAAAGGTACGCGAAACAGCACGCATCAAAGAAAATTTCCTGGCCAATATGAGTCATGAAATTCGCACGCCCATGAATGCCATCCTTGGCTTTACACAATTGCTCTCACAAAAAAAGATGGATGCAGACGCCAAACATTATGTTACTACCATTCAAAGTTCGGGCGAAAACCTGCTCACGATCGTAAACGACATTCTCGACATTTCAAAGATTGAAGCAGGCATGATGCGGATAGAAAAACTGCCTTTTAGCCTGAGAGGACTGGTACATTCCATTGAACTGATGGTGCAGCAAAAAGTGCTTTCTAAAGGGATTGGCTTAACCACTTCCATCGACGATACTTTGCCCGATATACTGGAAGGCGATCCGGTGCGGCTGACGCAAATAATCAACAACTTATTGAGCAATGCGATCAAGTTTACCGAGAAGGGATCCATTTCTTTACAGATCACCAAAAAGGAGATCATTCACAATGCGGTTACCCTGCACATCGAGATCAGTGATACCGGTATTGGTATTGAACCGCAAAAACTAAAACAGATCTTTGGCCGGTTTCAACAGGCCGATGATACCATTACCCGTCAATACGGAGGAACCGGTTTGGGTTTATCAATTGTAAAAGACCTGGTTGATTTACTAAAAGGAACTATTAGCGTAGAAAGTGCACCAGGCACAGGCACTACTTTTTATCTTACACTGCCCTACACCATTTCAACCCAACAAATACCCAATAACCTCGGCATTTCAGAACTGCCGTTTGCCAGCTACACCCATAGCAACCTCAACATTCTGATCACCGAAGACAATGAGGCCAACCAAAGCCTGCTCAGTCATATTTTCAAGAACTGGAATATTCCTTATGACATCGCCAACAACGGACAGGAAGCTATTGACAAACTGAAGGATAAGGAATACAGCCTGGTGTTGATGGATATTCAAATGCCGGTAATGGATGGGTATACCGCTGCCCGAAAAATACGCAACGAGTTAAGAACTGCCATTCCCATTGTAGCTATGACGGCGCACGCCCTGCCTGGTGAAAAAGAAAAGTGTTTGAGTTATGGCATGAACGATTACATTACCAAACCGGTAAAGCAGGATCAACTGCGCGACCTCATCAATCGCTTTACAGCAAGTTTGCCTCCTACAAGGAACGGGGAGATTACAAAACCCACGGTAGAAACAAATAATTACCAATACATTCAACTCGATTACCTGAAAGATGTAAGCGCCGGCAATAAAAACTATGAGAAGGATGTAACCCTGAAATTTTTGCAGGCGGTACCCATAGCCTTGCAACAATTGGAACAGGCTTTTAGGGAAGGCAATGCTGAAGCCATGAAGCGGATTGCCCATAATTTTAAAACCACCATTTCAGTTATGGGTTTGAATGACCAGCTAAACCCATTGCTCGATGAAGTGGAAGCTGGCAGCAGCGATCTTCGCCCTACGCTCAATAAAATAATGGAGGCCTGTAACCAGGCTATGATGGAAGCCAAACAGTTTCACGCATCTTTATTGTAGCCAGTTAACCTTACCAGTGCTCACATTGTATACAGCCCCCGCTAAATGCAGTTCGTTGTTATCATACTTTCTCTTTACTGCGCCGCTGTGTTGTAAAATATCATCCATGGTAAGCTTTACATTATTCCTGACCGTAGCATTGTAAGGCGGTTTATCGTGTGGTACTACAGCTCTTTTTACATGCTCAATTAATTCATACAATTCTTTTGCCGATGAATCAACGTTGCCAAAGGCGGCGGCAACAGCCCCGCAATTAGTATGTCCCATTACTACAATTAATTGTATGCCTTTTTCTTCAACCGCATATTCAATACTTCCCAAAATATCATCATCCTGAATGTTACCGGCCACCCGTAATACAAACAGGTTGCCAATGCCCTGGTCGAAAATAATTTCGGGCGGTACGCGGGAGTCCATACAGGTAAGCACGCAGGCTATGGGATGTTGATCATCTCCGGATCGTACAATTTGATCGTAATAGTTGTAAGAACTGTCGGAATGCACATTAACGAAAGAAAACTTACTTACAAAGTTGCTATTCCCGGCCTTTAGTTTTGCCAGAATTTCATCTGCAGCGTGGGGGTGTATGGTATGGGTTAACACCTGAATGGAATCACCGGAATAAGCAATGGGTTTTTGCGTACTGCTTTTGCAGGCAACACACCACCACAAAATCATTATGACAATACTATTACGCATACAACCGGGGTTTTATTCATTCTTTTTTAGATTAGCCCTGAACTCGCCATAGGTAGGAATGCGCTGCATTATTTGTGCACGCATGTACGTTAACAGGTATACTTCGGCCTGGTAAAATTCAAATGCAGTGGTAGCATTGGTGGCCGCCTTTATTTTTTTGTAATACTCTTCCAGGCTTTTTTCCTGCGCCATCCGGTTATCAAAGTATTTTTTTGCCAACGAATCAGCCATGCTGTTCGACATATTGCTGTAACTCATGGCAGTGGTTTCATACAACTGCAACCTGCTTTTTGCCACCGGTGCATTTTTTTGTTGATACTCCTCATAGATCTTCCAGAAAGCAGCAGAGTCCTTTGCTGCAACCGTCACCAGCCGTGCAATGGCTTCCTTTTTTTGAACACCCAGTAAATTGATGATCGCCTTAGCTTCATCATCGGAAGTTTGGGCATAGCCACCCCCTATAAAAGCGGCAAAACAAGCGGTAAGAAAGAAGGATTTCATCATAACGACTGTTTGATTAAAATAACTCAATTATTACCGGATAGAAATGACCGGAAGGTATTTCACCGTAAAACACCTTTTGGCGTTATCAGCGGTTTTTAAACACACAACATATTTTAAGTAAAATACTTTACGGTTAAATCAGCTGCCTGCCGGAAAAAGAATTTGAAAGGATCAAATTGTTAGCAATGAGAAAACTATATAAAATCATCCGTCGTCATATTATTACCGGTTTTATTTTTCTGATGCCGGCATATATGATAAATAAACCCAGTACCAATGGGATGCAATTCGCCAACGCGGTCACCCACCCACGAGGCAAATGACACATTCTGGGATTGACATTTGTCACAGCTTTTTGGGTACCTTTGAAAGCGTATGTTTGAGGTTTTCGCAAAATACATCCGGAAAAAGAGCCGAATTAGAAGGGATTTTGCAAAATAAAAAGGTACTATGCAAACAAAAATACTTAGAGTTTTTTCGTTTAGCGTCTTTCTCGTCTTCGGCCTTCTCCCTACATTTTGGGTTTCATTTATTAACCTGGCCGAAATCATTGACCGTACCAATGGTCGCAATACTATTTTTTCGCAAATGGCAATTCTGACCAAGACTGAAGCAATCCTATATTGCAGCGGTTGGACGTTGCTTTTCAATTTTCTTTTTTATTTATCAGTAAGAAGTCTGATGAAGGAAAAATTCGTTCGGTCAATTATCTTTTCGCTAATAGTTTTCCTAACGATTATCATTTCACTTTTTGTAGACACCATGCTTAATAATCAGTCGGTTTGAAAATTATTAATTTATAAAATAATTTACACATTTATGAGTCTCCAAGCGCTGCGGCAATCGCTGTAAAAATTGACAATGGAGCAAATGATACGGTGACAGAAAATGGTTGGACATTCTGGAAATTCATTGATGAGAATGGCATTGAGAAAAAGATAAATGACCTTAGAAAATAAACCAAAAACTTTCCAGGAAATAAAAAGCCCCCCGATGCATCGGGGGGCCTAATAATAGAATTCTATTTTAATTACAATCTCTGTTCATCCTTTATAACCATAGTATTGGTCCATCTGTCCTGCCAGGGGTTGCACTCATCGCCGAAAGCGCTAAATGCGCAGAAAGGAACTGCCCGGCTAAAACCTCTTCCAAAAGCAGTGCTGAAAGAAATAGGGCTACCGTCAAGGTTAACCGCCTTTGTTTTGGTAATGTATTTACCTACGGACTTTCCTTTTAATGCACCTTCCACCAGCGACATAAACAAGCCGTAAAGAAAAAGTGAAACCAGCCTGTCAAGAAGATTAAAGCCACTGTTATCGGAGCTAAACGAGCTGAATGTGCCTGGCGATGCTACAGCGATAACTATTCCAATGGCAAATGCAAACAAATAAAATACGATCAGATCAATTATATAATTAGCAAAGCGTTGTCCGGTACTGGCTCTTTCATAATAAAATTCATCGGCCAATAGGTCTTCTGAAGAGTTTTTAACGTTTTCTAAGTCAAACTGCATGATTGGTAAAGTTTTAAGGGTCAAATTAAAGAACGGACCAAAATACAAAACATATTGGAAAAACAAAAGCCTCTCCCGAAGAATCGGGAAAGGCTATTCTTGTTTCTGGGAGAACACAAAACTAAAACCTCCCATTAATCTTAACTATACCTATTTTTTACTTTCATCAGCCACGGCATCTTCCCAGGTCTCCCATTTAGGAGCGCCGGGATCATAGCCGTCATAGCCAAAATTCTGGCTCACCTGTCCTTTATTATTTGCAATAATGGCTGCATAAGGAATGGGCCAGTACATGTTCTTTTTATCCATGGTGTAGTTGGGGTTACTGATGCCCGTTGTATTGATCTGTATAGGCCCTTTATTATACAGGCTGTAATGATTAATACGCTGGTACCAATAACTTCCGCCTGCGGCGCCGGTGCCGCTCTGTTTGTCATAATCATTCAGGTTATATACATTACCCCACTCATCTGGTTTACCGCTACGGGCCAAACACAGCGATACGCGTTTTAATTCTACATTCCGCCATTCTTCCCAATACAATTCACGGGCGCGCTCATTCATAATATCGCCAATAGTAACAGTGCCCTGATACAACTGCGTGCATTTGGCTCTTTGCCGCACGGCATTGAGGTCGTCCTTAATAGTTACATCGCCCGGATTCATATAATATTTTGCCTCGGCCCGCAACAGGTAGGCTTCTGCCAACCGGTACAGGTACCAATCTGCAATACCGCCATTGGTAGCGCCTCTAAGTCCATCAGAACCTGAGATATTGGCCTCGTTAACGGGATCATCCAAAAAGAATTTATAATGTGGCACATCGAACCAGCGGCGAATGGTATCGCTGCACAGCAAAGCGCCATTGGTATTGTACAAGGTAATAGGATTGCCAAATTCCTTGGACGCTTTGTTGTTAACCCGGTAATCTTCCATGCGCACCCAGTTACCTACAGCTGAATTGTGACGCAGATCGCCAGCATCCATAACACCATTTACATTCCACATGGCGTTGGTGGAAAAATTAGTGGGTCTAAAGGTG
>CBIMFG010000007.1:0-15455 GCA_966243125.1 uncultured Niastella sp. | reverse complement strand
AGATTTACCATCCTTATTGGTTATAGTGGTAAACGTTTTTCCCTGCCCCACTTCGCCAGTCAGGCGGGCATCATAAACGAAGGCATAGCCCCTTGTGCCAAACCAAAGTTTTCCAGTTTTGTCTTCAATGATAGCATTAACAGCATTATGCATCCAACTATCTGCTGGAATCGGATGTTGGTAAACTGAAATATGGAAAGAATCAGAAGAAGCAACAGAAGGGGCTTCTTTCATTTTAAAACTTCGAAAGGATCTCCCATCGTAACGGCTTGCTCCGTTTTCAGTGCCGAACCAAATATTTCCGGTTTTATCTTCATAAATATTCCCAACCCGATCATTGGCAAGCCCATCCCTCGTTGTGAAATGTTGAAAGGAGTTCCCATTGTAATAATAGACGCCTGAATCGGTAGTAGCGAACCAAAGATTTCCTTTTCGATCTTCCAGCACATCCCTGAAGCGGGCTGACCTCACTTTACTGGTAATATTGGTAAAAGACTTTCCATCGTAACGGATAATACCTTCGTTTGAAACAAGCCAAATGTTCCCCTTTCGATCTCGCTTGATGGTGCGAACAAAGCTGTTAGGTCCATGGGAAGTGGATACGTCTTTGGTATCAACGATATCCTGAGCGCCATGTTTCTGCTGAGCCTGTGCGGGAGCGTAAATTAGTCCTGCCAGCATGATGAGCAGGCTGTTCAAAACGTTTCCTTTATTTTTCATATCCTATTAAGTTTGATACAGCGAAACTACTTTGCTCCTTTCAGCCTGAAGAGGCAGGATTGTAAATTAAAATGTAAACTTTGTAAATTATTGTAAAGTACCTGGACCTTAGAACTTTTCATCATAATGGTACACGCCATCAGATGCGCCAAACCAAATATTTCCTTTATCGTCTTCTAAAATCCCGGAGATCATTGGTTTATTTGTTATTTCGGTTTTCTTTGCAAAAGCATTAGCCCATGTCTGTGATATCCCCGCATTATCTATAATTATTTTTGACTGGCTGCACTTTTAAAGTCCGTGATGGTCTTTCCATCATAACGATACACTCCATACAAAGATCCAAACCAAATACTTCCATCGTTAGCTTCCAAAATCCCACAAAGCATTTTTTCTGTTGACATTATTTCGGTTACAGTAGGCGTTTTATCGTACAAGGATTTTTGATCATAACGGGCAAGTACCCAGTCCCCATTGGGTTTTACTTCACCAGTTGTCCAGATGTTTCCTTTGTTATCTTCGTAAATATAACCAATAAACTGCTGGGTGATGTTGGTAAATGTACCACCATCATAACGCCAAAGGCCATCACTGCCACCCAACCAAATATTTCCTTTTTTGTCTTCGATTATAGACCTAACGTTGTTAAACGCCTTGCCATCTTTGTTTTTTAAAACGGTAAATGTTTTTCCATCATAAAAACAAGGTCCGTCCCCTGTGGCAATCCATAATTTCCCGGTTTTATCTTCCATGATATTCCTAATATCATTATTGGGCAGTCCGTCTTTCGTTGTAAAATTTCGAAAAGATTGCCTATCGTAACGGCTTACTCCACCTCCGGTGCCGAACCAAATAATGCCGGTTTTATCTTCATAAATTTTAAAGACACTATTACTGGCCAGTCCCTCCCTTGTTGTAAAATGTTGAAAGGTTTTACCATTGTAATTATAAACCCCGGAATCGGTGGAAGCGAACCAAAGGTTTCCGCCTCGATCTTCCAGAACATCCCAGTATCTGCGCGAACCAATTTTACTTGAGATTTTGGTAAACAGTTTTCCGTCGTATCGAAAAACACCACTCCAGGATGCAGCGAACAAAATGTTTCTGTTTCTATCTTGCTTTACATTTCGAACCATTGCTTTAGGCCCGTATGAAGTAACTGTGTCTTTGATATCGTAATTGAGCTGGTAAACGACACCCTGAGCGCCATGTTCCTGCTGCGCCTGGGCAGGAGAGTGAATTAGTCCTGCCAGCATGATGAGCAGGTTGTTCAAAACGGTTCCTTTATTTTTCATATCCTGTTAAAGTTTGATACAGTGAAACTACTTTGATCCTTTCAGCTTGAAAGGTCAGGATTGTAAATTAAAATGTAAACTTTGTAAATTATTGCAAAACCCGTGGATCGCTGCTGGTTGCAAATCTTCTATTTCCAGGCGCCCAGCAACCTTCTGAGCACAATGATCTCTCCGGTATGATAACTGGTATGATCAACGATCAACATTGCTTCCCGCAACAGATGCTGTCCATCTCCGTGTGCAAATGGTTTATACAGGTCTGCATGAGGATCATTCAATAGCGCTACAAATTCCTTCAGGTCACTTTTAATCTGCGCCAGGCTATGTTTCCATGCGGCATCGTCTTTGGGCGCTTTTTCCTTTGGCCAGTAATCATCCGGCCAGTTAGGAGAGGTATGTTTCGCATTACGGGAAAATTCAAGTATATCCCATTGTGTATTGCGAATGTGCTCTACCAGTTGCCAGATGCTATAAGGCATCCCTTCAGGTACTTCTCCCCTTAATGCAGTTGGTAGCCCTTTTACAGCATCCTCAAAGGTTGCATGTGCATGTCCACCGGTTAGGAACTGCTCCAGTGTCTTTACGATCTCTTTCTCATGATTGCGGGCTGTAGTCATATTAAAGACAATTTAAGTGATAATATATGCTTAGGTATGCACCAAAAGAGTGCCAGTTCAAACATCTTTTAAATATAGGATCCATACGGGTGCATGTATAAAAAAAGGTGTATCAACATGAGCGATACACCTTTTTAATCTTAACTATGTAAGCAGTACGGTAGCTTATTGTTTTACAAACTGCAACACCTGTTTTTTACCGTCACTTCGCAGGGAAAGGAAATAGGTACCGCTGGTCAGATGGGTTACTGGTATCGAGATCACCTGACCGGCAGCAGACAGGTTGTTAAATTGTTGTACCACCTGTCCGGTGATGTTGATCACCTGCACATTCATGACTGAATAATTATTGTTCACGCGCAACTGTAATACATCTGTAGCGGGATTGGGAAATACCAGTATCTCCATTGCCGAATTGCTTTGCAATAACTGTATGTTGCTGTATTCGCTGTTGCCGTTCTCGAACATGATCTTCAAACGGTAATATAATTTCTGACCGCCTGCACTGTTATCTGTATAGGTGTAGGTGCATTGTCCTGTCGTATTTTTAGCCGTTACTTTTCCTATAGTGATGAAGTGTGCGCCGTCTGCACTTTTTTCTATTTCGTAGCAACAGGTAGCGGATTCATTATCGGTCACAAATTTTAAAAGCGCGGTTTTTCCTTTGGTTAGCCAGGAGGCGTTGAACGATACCAGGTTAACCGGCAGTGCGCCCAGCGAAGTGGTGAGTAATACATTGTCTACATAACGCCAGGGGCTGTACAGCTGTCCGGTAATGGCGGTAACCGGATCATATTTTATGCGGGCCCTTATTTTGGTGTACCTGCCGCCGCTTACTTTAACAACCAGGTTCTTTAATTCGGTACCGGAAATCCCCAGGTTGGTATAGCTTCCCTGTGCGGTATAAAGTACGCTGTTGGTAATTGGGGTGCCGCTGAAGGCATTGTAGTTCAGCCTTGTTTCCCAAATCAATTTTCCTTTCTGGCTGCCCAGGAACGATTTGGCGATCAGGCCTGCTCCAAAGTTGTGCAGGCTGAAGTTTGCGCTGCTGATGGGAGTGGAAAGATCGGTATTATACAACCGCAGGTTGTTCCGAAGCCCGGTTCCGGAGCTGTTGCCATGATAAATAAAGGCAGCGCCTTCATTGCTTTCTCCATTATCATACAGGTATGCCCCTACGATCACATCACTGTACCCGTCGCCGTTCACATCCCCGGCGCTGGCTACTGCAGCACCAAGGTATGCGCTGGCCTGGTTGCTTTCTACCATAGCGGCAGCCGTAGTGCTGATACCGGCGGCAGACCCCTGATAAATAAAGGCGGCCCCTTCGTTACTTATTCCATTATCGTATGTGTAAGCACCCACAATAACATCGCTGTACCCGTCACCATTTACATCGCCGGCTCCGGCTACTGAAGCGCCGAAGCTTGCACTGGCCTGATTGCTTTCTACCAGTGCGGCAGCCGTGGTGCTAATACCGGCGGCAGACCCATGATAAATAAAGGCAGCGCCTTCATTGCTTTCTCCATGATCGTACAGGTATGCCCCCACAATAACATCGCTGTACCCATCGCCGTTCACATCGCCGGCGCCGGCTACCGAGATGCCCAAAAAGGCCAGCAACTGATTGCTTTCTACCGTTGTAGCGGCCGTGGTACTGATACCGGCAGCCGACCCATGATAGATAAAGGCGGCGCCTTCATTGCCTTCGCCATCGGAAAAAAAAGGTGCTCCCACAATAACATCGCTGTATCCATCGCCGTTCACATCGCCTGCACCGCCTACAGAAGTACCGGAGTTTGCACTGGCCTGATTGCTTTCTACCACAGCAGCAGCTGTGGTGCTGATACCGGTAGCCGACCCATGATAGATAAAGGCTGCGCCTTCATCTGCCTGGCCATTATCATACATATTAGCGCCTACGATCACATCACTGTACCCATCACCATTCACATCGCCGGCGCCGGCTACTGAATAACCGAAATTGGCACTGGCCTGGTTGCGTTCTACCATAGCGGCAGCCATAGTGCTGATACCGGCGGCCGACCCATGATAGACAAAGGCTGCGCCTTCATCTGCCTGGCCATTATCATACATATAAGCGCCCACGATCACATCACTGTACCCATCACCATTCACATCGCCGGCGCCGGCTACCGAATAACCGAAATTGGCGCTGGCCTGGTTACTTTCCAGCATCGCTGCCGGCGTGGTGCTGATACCGGCGGCAGACCCAAGGTAAACAAAGGCAGCGCCTTCGTTGCTTTCTCCATTATCGTATGTGTAAGCTCCCACAATAACATCGCTGTACCCATCGCCATTCACATCCCCGGCGCTGGCTACGGCAGCACCGAAGTTTGCACTGGCCTGGTTGCTTTCTACCAGTGCAGCAGCCGTGGTGCTGATACTGGCGGCAGACCCATGATAAATAAAGGCAGCGCCTTCATTGCTTTCTCCATTATCGTACAGGTATGCCCCTACGATCACATCACTGTACCCGTCGCCGTTCACATCCCCGGCGCTGGCTACTGCAGCACCAAGGTATGCGCTGGCCTGGTTGCTTTCTACCATAGCGGCAGCCGTAGTGCTGATACCGGCGGCAGACCCCTGATAAATAAAGGCGGCCCCTTCGTTACTTATTCCATTATCGTATGTGTAAGCACCCACAATAACATCGCTGTACCCGTCACCATTTACATCGCCGGCTCCGGCTACTGAAGCGCCGAAGCTTGCACTGGCCTGATTGCTTTCTACCAGTGCGGCAGCCGTGGTGCTAATACCGGCGGCAGACCCATGATAAATAAAGGCAGCGCCTTCATTGCTTTCTCCATGATCGTACAGGTATGCCCCCACAATAACATCGCTGTACCCATCGCCGTTCACATCGCCGGCGCCGGCTACCGAGATGCCCAAAAAGGCCAGCAACTGATTGCTTTCTACCGTTGTAGCGGCCGTGGTACTGATACCGGCAGCCGACCCATGATAGATAAAGGCGGCGCCTTCATTGCCTTCGCCATCGGAAAAAAAAGGTGCTCCCACAATAACATCGCTGTATCCATCGCCGTTCACATCGCCTGCACCGCCTACAGAAGTACCGGAGTTTGCACTGGCCTGATTGCTTTCTACCACAGCAGCAGCTGTGGTGCTGATACCGGTAGCCGACCCATGATAGATAAAGGCTGCGCCTTCATCTGCCTGGCCATTATCATACATATTAGCGCCTACGATCACATCACTGTACCCATCACCATTCACATCGCCGGCGCCGGCTACTGAATAACCGAAATTGGCACTGGCCTGGTTGCGTTCTACCATAGCGGCAGCCATAGTGCTGATACCGGCGGCCGACCCATGATAGACAAAGGCTGCGCCTTCATCTGCCTGGCCATTATCATACATATAAGCGCCCACGATCACATCACTGTACCCATCACCATTCACATCGCCGGCGCCGGCTACCGAATAACCGAAATTGGCGCTGGCCTGGTTACTTTCCAGCATCGCTGCCGGCGTGGTGCTGATACCGGCGGCAGACCCAAGGTAAACAAAGGCAGCGCCTTCGTTGCTTTCTCCATTATCGTATGTGTAAGCTCCCACAATAACATCGCTGTACCCATCGCCATTCACATCCCCGGCGCTGGCTACGGCAGCACCGAAGTTTGCACTGGCCTGGTTGCTTTCCAGCATCGCTGCCGGCGTGGTGCTGATGGGGTCGATGGTAATAGGATATACTGCATTGCTGCTTTGCACGTGAATGCAATAGTCGTTCTTATCTTTTTCAAATGCGGCTTCCAGAGGCCGGCCGTTGGCATCCCATACCTTTAACTGGTTGTAAGCAAGTACCAACCCGCTCTTATGATAGAACTGCAGGCCCTCTTTTTGCCACTGCTGTTGAAGGTTGGTGCTTACATTAAAACGAAGCTTCAGATCTTCCTTGTTATTTAAAGGTTCGCGTACTATAAAGTTCTGCCGCATCCCCTCTTCGTTATTGAGGTATTGTACGATGATATTACCGGTTTGGTATTCGGCCTGGTTGCTATTGATATGCCATACGCCCTGGCCTACCTGCTTCTTATCAAGACTAAAGGCCACTTTCCAGTCGGGAATATTATCATATTCTATTGCATCCGCTACCTGAATAGCTTCCGGTTTTCCTACAGGTACACGCGTAGTACGGGGTTGCACAGTAAACCCATTACAGGAATAATTAAACCGCAGGTTGTTTTTGCGGTTGGGCGTAGTAAAGGTGTTAGCCTCAGCCGCCTGACTGAACTCGTATTCCCTGTTTTGTAATTTTTTCAAAGCCTCACTGTACCAGTTGTTCTTTTTTAACGAGTCGGCATCTGGCATAGCAGGGGCACTTACATAACTGTTTATAACGCCAGTCAACAGGGGCTGTATTTTTAATGCAGCAAGCTTTTCATCGGCTGCATATTGATTAATTTTGGTATTGATTAAGGGTAATAATGCAATGAATACGGTAAAGGGTAACGATTTTAACATTAAGTATTTTTTTATTAGACAAATTAGCGCCAGGCCTGAAAGTACCAATGCCCAATTTTGTGCGGACGTACTTTTAATAATAAAATATGAAGGTATAATTTAATGCCAGTCTCAACCTGCCACGTGGGGTAAACTGCGTAAAATAGTAGGTGAACAACGGAGGTTTGTAGGTCAAGGCTAAAAAAGATTTAAGATTCTAATAAGTCAGTCAAATCATCCATAAAATCAAACCCCAACTTATTCAAATTGAGCACACCGGTATCTTGAGTATACCGTGATGGGTATGGGTAGATTTATGTAAATTTATGTGAATTGTAAAAAATGCCCTTCCCCAAGCGATTCTTATTTACAGTGCTGCCTACTAATGACCTGGGATTACTTACCCGCTCTTTGCCCATAGCAAAAGAGCTTGCAAACCGCGGGCATACCATACTATTTTCACATCCTGCTAAAGTTCCGGGCGTGGTGATCGCAGAAGCCGGATTTACAAATGTGGCTCCCAAACACCCGTTGTATGAGCTTGCATTTGCCGAATTGTCCATTCAAAAATTAGTCAGATCTCCGGAATTTAAAAAGAATTATAAAAGCCTTGCTGCATTTCTCTTTGAACTTGTAAGATCAATCCCTGTTAAATACGCATCTGCCTCGGCAGAGACCTGGAACATGGATCATGCTTTCGCTATGACAGGTTTGTTAAACGCCAATTTTATTAAAGCACAGTGCAAAGCGTATTTGAAAGTTATTGAGCAATCCCGCCCGGATGTGATCGTAGATTTCTGGAACCCCATTGCTTCTATTGCAAGCACGATGGCAGGCATACCATTGATAACGGTAAACCAGGCAGATGCATTACCTGGAGGAAGTGGGTTTATTTGGTGGAAACAGAAGCCGGCTCATATACCAACCGTTACTCCTGCGATAAACAAAGTATTGCGTTCTTATGGTATTACTCCGGTAAAAGAGATAGAAGAACTAAATGTCGGCGGCCTTACATTGATAACGGGTATGCCTGAAACAGACCCTCTGAAGGGAGACCATGATTTTCATTACATTGGTTCAGTTCTTTGGCAGAATCCGGATGTTGAAATTCCACAATGGTTAAAGAATTTACCAAAGGATAAACCGTTAATCTGGATTTACCCGGGAAACCCTTCATATGGTGGAAAAAGCAAAATATTCGATTCTGCATCAATGTTAGTCGCTTGTTATAAGGCATTGGCAAATCAGCCATTTCATGTTGTATTGTCCCTGGGCCATCAGCATTTATCTGGTGCCCTGGCCTCACCACCGGAAAATTTTCAATGTGTACCGTTTGCTCCCGGACTGGCCATGGCAGAACGCTGCGACCTGATGATCCACCATGGAGGCTACGGGTCCTGTCAAACCGGGCTTATTTCGGGTACTCCGGCACTCATTTTGCCAACGTTTTCAGAGCGTGAAAGCAATGCCAGGCGGATAAAACAAATGGGGGCAGGGGAGTATATATTGCCTCAACCGGGAGGAATAAAAAGTAAATATTTTGATCCAAACGAAGTCCTGGAGAAGACAAAAGTCCTTCTTGACGCCCCCCGCTATAAAGAAAATGCTGCAAGGTATGGCTATAAATTGGCTTCCTATGGAGGCGTTGCAAAGGCCGTTCGCCTGATCGAAGAGTTTATCAATGGAAAGAATGGGGATTAATTAAATAATGCTGTTATAATTCACGTTCTTACCGGGAAAAACCACAATCATATGACTAAATTAAATACTATTCCGATAATAGAATTTAAAACAGCCAAAGCATTTGAAACTTGGCTAGCAAAGAATCACGATAACTCAAATGGACTCTGGCTCAAAATATTCAAGAAAGATTCCGGGGAAAAGACCATCAGCTATGCAGAAGCACTTGATGTAGCGCTTTGCTACGGGTGGATTGATGGTCAAAAGAAAGCATATGACGAACAAGCCTGGCTGCAAAAGTTTTGTCCTCGGGGAGCAAAAAGTATTTGGTCAAAAGTAAATACCGGACATGTCGAAAGATTAATCAATGAAGGTAGAATGAGACCCGCTGGATTAAAAGCTGTCGAAAAAGCCAAAGAAAACGGTAGTTGGGAAAAGGCATATGATTCTTCAAGCAAACTCACTATACCTGAAGACTTTCTAAAAGAGCTTAGCAAAAACAAAAAAGCAGAAGCGTTTTTTATGGGTCTCAATAAGACCAATCTTTTCTCCATTGGATTTCGCCTTCAGACCGCAAAAAAACAAGAGACAAAAGAAAAGCGCATGAAAGAAATTATTGAAATGCTGGAAAAAGGCGAGAAATTCCATTAAATAAGGGGCACGGAATAATTACAATTTTATCCAGAATTTTAAAAGGTTATCAAAATGTGTTTCAGCCAATTTGTAGCTTGGTGGTATTTCATCATCCCAACTGCAGTAAGTTGCAACTCTTGTTCCGTGCGGCATTCTTTCCAGTTGGTTGTATAGGTAAATACTATAATAGTTGTATAGTTCATTCGAATAAACAATCTCATTATCTATTTTGTCAGTGCCGTCCAGATTTTCAAAAAAAGCATTATAGAAATATACATGGTCGAAATCATTTAGATTTAGCTGGGTGAAATTTTTATGTATAAAATGTACGTTTCGTAATCCTGTTTTTTTTCGGGCAACTTCTGCATGCTCTATCAAATTTTTCCGTTGCTCTACACCAAAGAAGTGTGCGGATGGTTCATAAAAACCGCCAGTTAGACAAAATTTGCCGGCACCACTACCAATATCCAACACTTTTACTTTTTCGTTATGTGCTAAATATGATGCGACTTTCTTTGCAACGTATAACGGCGACCAATGCATCCGGGCTAATGATCTGATTGATTCTGGGTACAATTGGTGCAATAGGTCATCCGTGCTGAACCATTTGTTCAAATGAAGTGGTGTTTTAGCTGTTGGTCTCATAAAATATTCTAAATAATTTTTTCCGCAACCGGCATATGAACATGTATCAGGCAATCATCGAATTGATTTTTACCGTTTTTACTAATTTTATATACTTCGAATCTTAAGTATAGGCCAATGGCTATTCCACCTTTATCCAAAATTTTAGTAAGGTCTGCACCTGGGAATCTACTACCTGATAACAAGGGGGGATTTTATACTCGAGGCAATGAAATGTAGCAATCCTTGTTCCTGTTGGCAGGGCATTTAGCTTTTTATACAATTGATTGTGATAATAATTGAATAAATACGCGGAACACGGTATGTTGTCATCAATTTTATCTTTGTCCATCAAATTTTCATAAAATGAATTAAAGAAATAAAAATGATCGTATTGACTGAAATCTACGTCAGTGATATTGCTATGAATAAAATGAACATTTTGCAGACCAAGGCTATCCCTGGCGTTTTCAGCATGGACTACAAGGTCTTTTCGTTGTTCAACACCATAAAATGAAGCATACGGCTTATAATATCCCCCCGCCAGACAAAATTTACCTGATCCACTGCCAATATCCAGCACTTTGACACCAGGATGTGTTACCAGGAATTGTGCAACAGAATGTGTAATTCGTAAGGGCGTCCAGTGTCTGCTGTCCAGTAATTGAATAGATTCAGGGAATAATTTGTTTAATCGTGCATCAGTAGAAAACCAGTTATCTATTTTATTAGGGCAATTTTGTGCTGGATACATTAGTCGGGCTACATTGATTTATTCAAAGGTAATTTGTTTACACACCGGTAGCCGTAACCTTTTATCACTATAAATAGTGACTTTTATCAATTTTTGAATGGTATATTATCTCTTGTAGTGGGCAATTACTTATAATTAGCGATTCTTATAAGTTCATTGACATTAATGACTATTATCTTCCTGCCGTTGGTTTTTAAAATACCTGCTTCTTTAAATTCAGCAAGAACACGAACAACACTCTCACGAACCGTTCCCACAATATTAGCGAGATCATCCCTGCTGATATTGATCTCCACCGGCATGCCTGGCTGAAAATTTACTTTGTATTTTTCCCTTAGCACAATAAGTTGTAAGGCCAATCTTTCCCTGACCGATTTTTGGGCAAAAACAGAAATACTGTTTGCTAAAACAGCGAATTCATGACTCAATGTTTTCAACAAACGTCTATTTAATACCGGTGACTGGGCAATAGTAAGCAGGAAATCTTCCCTTGGTATAAATGCAACTTTGCTCTTTTCCAGAGTGGAAGCTGAATCAGGATACCGGTCTTCGCTAAGGATGGCATGATACCTTATAAGTTCGCCATCATTGGCTACATAAATAATTTGTTCTCTTCCTTCTTTATCAACTTTGTACTTTTTTACTTTTCCCTCAATAATGTAGAAAATGCCAGCAGGATAGGCTCCTTCTCTGAAAATGATTTCACCTTTTGCATATAACTGTACAGTTCTGTTTGCTGTCAGCGTAGCAAAGTCTTCGGGTGGCAAATTCTTTAATATAGATTCACTTTTAAAGTCCCATTGGTCAATGGGGAATTTTCCGCGGATACTCATGCTTGATTACAAATTTACAAATTTTGGCGTTCAATTCCCGACTGCCAGAATAATGGGATAATGATCTTGAGTTAATTCAGGAAATGCCCCTGGCTATAGAATAATTTGGAACTGACATGGCCTCCGTCTATTGCTTTTATAATACTGGAGGTAATGAATCAAGAATAGTAAACTGAAAGGGGCGGGCTGGAAAAGGGATCGTCAAAATGGCAACATCTTTCGCCGTTCTGACTAATCCCAGGCAGGTACCGAGTGATAATTTTGTAAGAGAAAAATAATACGCCCCAAAAAACGACCTGGTTACAACAGTAAAGAAAATGAACATACAAAAAATAATCAAAGATTGGATTGCCACGGGCAATTCGTATAATGCCGAGAAGTACCTGGACTTTTATGCGGACGATGCCTTGCTTGACGATCCTTCAGTGGGAAGGGTTTACAAGGGCCGCAAGGAAATAAAACAATATTTCGATAGTTATTTTATCGGATATAAAACACAGACCAGGCTGGTCCGCATCGAACCATTGAAACAGGATCAGGCCCATGTAGAGGTGAAATTTACCGGCGATTTTCCAGGAGGCAATATCGGTGGCATATTCGATCTCACATTTAAAGATGATAAGATCATCTTCGTCAAAGCTGATCTATTACATTAAAAAGCGTTAATTATTTAAATATGTCTGATAGTGTTTCCCTCAAGTGCTTCAGAGAAAATGGCCTGGTTATCTGATCATATTTTGTTTCTGAATGTCTGTTGAAATAGTAATACGAATAGATCACCGAAGAATTTGAAGCAATCACAAAAGGTGCGGAACAAAACTTTTTAATTTCTAAAGTATTGAAAATACCTGTAACGTCTGAAGCGTTGCTTGTTTAATAACAATCAGGTATAATGAATAGGCTTTGCATAATATGCTAACAATGTCCCGTTCAACATTTTTGTCTACATTTGAATTTGATGTAGCGTTGAATGAGCATTGTTTGTTTAATCCTGCACACCGTTTTAAGTCATGCTGGCTAAGCAAATACCAGATAATTTGCAGGAACCAGGACTTAACTGCAAAAAATATTATTTCAAATGACTATTGATTATAGAAAGTTTGATTTGTTTGGGAAAACACTTATTCAAAAAGTGGAATTAAAACCGCCTTTCGAGTTTGTTTTCCCTGTGGCAGAGCAGGCGTGCTTCTTATATATGTTGAAAGGCGAGATGGAATATAAATCAGAAGATGATCGTTTGAAAATCCCTACCCATCATGCTTTGTTGCTAAACTGCATGAATTCCGGTAAACAGATACAGGATACTAATTCAGGTAGCGACGGTGAAATTGTAATTGTTACGTTTCATCCGGATATACTGAAAAAAGTTTATGATAAAGAAATCCCATTGATCTTTAAGCCAAATAATCAAATAACCAATCAGTCCAGAAGAGCAATCAACAATGACTTTTTGATTCAAAAATATATAGAGGGACTTCTGTTTTATTTTGAAAATCCGTCTTTGGTAAATGATGAAATTTTGGTTTTAAAACTAAAAGAAATCATACTTTTATTATCACAAACACAAGAGGCGGAAACCATACAAGTCATACTGTCACAGCTTTTTTCACCAACAACCTATACGTTCAAACAAATTATAGAAGCCAATCTGTTTTCACCCATCAGCGTAGAAGACCTGGCGCAAAAGATCAATTTGAGTGTTTCTTCGTTTAAAAGGGAATTTAAAAAGTTATATAACGATTCTCCTGCCAATTATATCAGAACCAAGCGCCTGGAAAGGGCTGCAGAATTGCTTTTAGCTTCCAATGAACGTATTACAGACATTGCTTTTGATTGTGGATTCAATGACCTGGCAAATTTCACTAAAAGCTTTCATGACAGATTCAGCACCTCGCCGTCAAATTACCGTTTAAAGCAGAAAGAGGGATAAGGAAAGGTAAAATTCATATTAAAGGTACTCCTGTTATCCACTGCAAAGGCGTCTTCTTCTTAAACGCAAAGATCATTACCATTCCTGCATTCAAGCCCAACCTCCATTCTGGTCTAATTCGACATATAATTGGGCTAAGTCACAAAATCCCTCTCTTTTTTATCCTTCACATTTGCATTGTCAATAGTGACTTAACAAATTATTTTATTAGACAATGGAAAATTTCAAATTACCAAGGGTAGCTAACCTGTTTGCCCTGGCATTGATCATCATGCTAAGTTCCTGTTCAAAAGATGACAATTCTGTTAAGGAAAAACGGATTCTCTGCTGATGGGAGTACGGTAACTATCACAAATCCTGAAGTAAATATGCGAGAGATATTTTGTAAAGACGGCTCAGTTGAAGATATCAATTTATTGATAGAAAAACTGCGTCCGGAACCAGTTGTAGCCGCAGGAACTCCGCTGGATTATAGTAGTGATACTTACAGTGCTATAGCCAACAAATACTACATCTACACAACGGAAGACAAAGCCATTAGCTACCCTTTTCAACAGCAAATGGTTGCTGAAGCACGTATTACAAATACTTATGAAATTCAGGCAGGTCACAGTCCTTTTCTTTCTAAACCAACGGAATTGGTTTCTATTCTCAATAAGATAACTAAACAATAAAGGATACACTAAAAATAAATCAAACTATAATGAAGCCGATCATTTTTAGCTGTATGCTGGCGATAATTGCTGCTGGCTGTTATAATTGAACTAATCCACAAAACAAGATCCTATTTTGATTGGCAATTTTGTGTAATCGATTAAGGAATTAAAATTTAAAATTAATAATATGGGACTTTCAAATCTGGGTATTTTTCATACCGTTATAGGTATTGTAGCTATTGTTGCGGCATTCATTTCACTAATTAAAAGCGGTACTATAAATCTGGGCAAACTAACAGGAAAAATCTATTTTTACTGTACGTTGGTTGCTTCATTAACAGCATTAGGATTATCCAGTGTTAAAGGTCTCAATCCAGGACACATCCTCGCTGTGCTAATATTGATCCTGGTATCGGTGGCTTATTTTCTTCATGTAAAAAAGCAGGGAAACAATCGCTCCCGCTTTATCGAAAACTTCTTCCTTACGTTCAGCTTTTTTCTCTCGTTGATCCCGACCGTTAATGAAACCTTTAACCGTATTCCGGTGGGACATACTTTGGCAAATGGGCCTAAAGACCCATTAATTGGGAAAACCCTTCTTTTACTTTTCATTCTGTTTATTATCGGTTCTATTTTGCAATTCAGAAAGCAAAAGAGAATCAATAAGACGATATAATAATTTATATCAGCAATTATTTATGAAGACACTTAGTATGGTCTCCCTACGGGCTTATTAATCGTTATCTTCTTTGTTGTCAATGGGGTGATCGGGCTATTCGGTTACCAGATACCATAGAGGGAGAAGGGCTGATCGAAACTACGTTGATCCTGTACATTAACGACCATTACTCCTTCACCACGCTCGCCTTTTTTATATAATCAAGTTGCGGAAAATTTCGCTTCAGGTAATCGTTGCCCGAGGCAAAAAGCGAATCCTGGTGACCTGCCCTTATACCGCCGCCCGATCGCTCTCCGTATTCTGAAAAAAGTGCGTCTGCCACCTCCATACCGCTGATGATCTTTGCAAATGGAACAAACGGTTCGGTATCATGGGTTGCACTGTTATCGCGCAGGTTGATAAAGATCTGAGTTGTTCTTCCATTAGGATCTTTGAATGCATAGGCCAGTGTTCCCCTGGTATTAGATTCCTTGCGCGGATCATCGGGGAGGTTCTGCTGGCGCCAGGCTTGTGCAATCGCCGGATCGGCAGCTATGCCAAACTGTGCCCATA
>CBIMFG010000006.1:0-16632 GCA_966243125.1 uncultured Niastella sp. | reverse complement strand
TTCCCCTCTTCTACCCCCCCAATACTCATACCTCCATTTTGCTTATATAATCTCCTGGATTGTACCTTGTTAAAATGTTATTAAAACCAAAAAACTATTAGCTACATCAGTATGTATCCAGCCTAACTATGGTTATTTTTGCAGCGAAGACTCATGAAAAAGTTTTTGGTAACCATATTAGCCTTTGTTTATCTCACCAGCACGGTGAGCGCTACCCTGCGGCTGGATTGTTGCCTGGAAAATCTGGTTACCTTTGGCCTGACTGCCAACGCACACAGCGACTTTTGGAGCAAAGAAAAAAAGGATTGTAAAGACGAGCATAAACAGGCTAAGCTGAGCCATGAACAAAAACACAACGATAATCATCTCCGTGTTGTAAAAAGCTTTCCGGCCACTACAATAACTCCTTTTCCTGCTTATTCATTTCATGCAGTTGCTGCTATAACAGAAGCATATCCCGTTAACCATGCACCGCCACATCAGGCGGCCATACCACTCTTTATCCTCCATTGCGTGCATCGCATTTAGTCGTTCTCAACTACCCATCTATAATTATTTACTGTTACTGGTTTATTTAACCTGTTCCTGCGGCTTTATAGAATCACCACTAAAACTTAAGATCATGAGAACGATATTTATGGTAGTATCATTTGTAGTATCTGGAATAATGGTTAATGCGCAAAGCGGCGTATATTTTACCTACGATGATTTTGAAAACAACAGACTTTCTTATGCTACCGATGCGCCAGCTGAGGATAATAAAATAAGATTCAATGAGTTTATTGCGAAGCCATATATAATTGTGAAACACAATGGCGAAAAGGTGCATGTGTTTAAAGATGAGATCTATGCTTATAAGAACAAGAATGAGATTGTTCGCACCTGGAACTTTACGCCTTATTATTTTTTAGAAAAAGGTCATGTCTGGATCTATTACCGGGATATGTACACCTCGCAACCAAAAGGAACCCAACGGGTGCGAAAGTATTTTTATGCTACACATGGTAAAGGAGAAATTTTACCATTAACGGTACATAATCTAAAGCGTTCGTTCCCTAACAATGACCTGTTTCACATTTATCTCGACGCCCAATTCCGCAGCGATGCCGAATTGGCGCATTATGACAGTTACAGCAATAAGTATAAAGTGAACGACCTTTTAGAGAAAGCCCGTTTTGGCATAACTAAAAGATAAAATAGTGAAAAACCGGATATAGATTGCACACGATGTATTGGTGCAATAAAAGCCTGTTCTGACATTTCAGACCAGGCTTTTTTTATATTAAGCACGTTTGTTATTTAGGAAAATTCGGATCGGCTTTCACTTCCATGATCTGTTGTGTATGCCGGTTGCTGTGCGCTCCTATAAACAATATAAACTGATAGCTGTCTATTGAACCAAAAGGCATAGTGGCAATGTGGGTGCGCAGATCTTCGTTGGTTGATTTTACATAATCGATCAATTTCTCCCGGTTCTTTTTAAATGACGCCAACGCTTCTTCTGTACTCTTTAACGGAATATTTTCCGGTTGCAGCTTTTCTGTGGTTTTAAACTTATTGGTGCGGTCTTCAATCTGTTGAACCAGTTGTTCATCGGTAACTTTAATCTCCGCTTGCTTTTCAGGGTTGGCTGGTTGCTTTAATGTGCCTTCAGCCGTTTGCCACAACATTTCTTCACTGGCGGCAATATGCTTTACGCATTCTTCAACACTCCACCGGTCGGGTGCGGGTTTAAACGTCAACTGGGCTGGGGTCAATCCTTTTAACTGTTCAAAAACACCTTTTTCCGTGTCTTTTAAAAGTTTGGTAGCATACTCCCTTTCTTTTTTGGTTATGGTGTTTTCTGACACCAGAAAGGAAAGCATCAGTATGGACGATGCCAGTAAGAACATTTTTTTCATATACAATCGTTTTATGGGTGAACAATACCGGGTTACCGTTTTAATTGCTTTTATAGAGTGGTATATGAAAGGAAGTAAAATTAAGATATTTTTTAATAAGTAGCCTTGGTTTTGAAAAACGGGCAAAATAACCCAATCAGTTCCTTTGCTCATATTAGCAATTTCATATCAACAATTAGCCCGTTAGTACAACCGAAATTTAGTGTTATCAATACAATTGCACCCTATACATTTTCACACGTTCTATTTAGTTATATTTGTATAGCAAGCCATATGAACTACAAGGTATTTGACGATGCGATACTTCTGAAACTACTCAAAGCCGGTGATGCATCTGCTTTGGAAGAAATTTATGCACGTTATAGCGAAATGGTGTTTCTCGCAGCACTGAAAAAGGTAAAGTCAAAAGCAATAGCAGAAGAACTGGTGCAAAACATTTTTATCAGTTTATGGGTAAAGCGGGAAACAGCCCAAATACAACACCTGCAGGCCTATCTGCAAACAGCCATTCGCTACCAGGTCATTGATTACATTCGTTCCCAACTTATACGTGAAAAGTATTACCAGTCGGCCTCCGCACAAATGAATGTACAGGAGAACCTTTCAGAATCAAGGTTGTTGTTGCATGAGCTGTCAAAAGCCATTGATAATACAATTAAAAAGCTGCCACAGAAAACACAGGAGATCTTCCGGTTAAGCCGGTACGAAAAACGTTCTGTAAAAGAGATTGCCCAATACATGAACCTGTCTGAAAAAGCGGTTGAATACCACGTTACACAATCCCTTAAATTCATGCGGTTGCATTTGAAAGATTTCATTATCGTAGAATTATTCCTGTTGAATCTTTGAAAAAGCTCAAAACCCAACTAAACCCTTCTTCTTCCCATTCTTATTTTTCATTCCTTTTAGGGTTACCTCGCGCGCATCCGACTTATTATTAACGCTGTTCACAGAGCAGCACCAAACAAAACTACATGAATCGAAAGGCCCTTTTTCATTTGCTGAAACGGTATGTAGAAAACGATTGCACTGAGGAAGAAAGAAAACTGGTTGAACAATGGTATGAATTACTGGGTGATGAGGAAGGTGTTGCCCCTCCCCTGCCACCCGGTGAAATAAAAGGAACCCTGGAGCGCCTTTGGCCAAAAATTCATCAACAAACCCTGCTTACCGCAAACAGGGAACAGCTACTACCACCGGCCAGGCTGCTACCAGTGTGGGTACGCTGGTTGAGTGCCGCTGTAATTACGGGGAGTATTGTTACAGCGGCCTGGTGGTACCTGGGTAATAAAACAAGGGAGCGCCCCCCACAGCAAAATGAAATGGCCAGGCTGCACCAGGTGCGAAACGATAACACCTTTACCGATACGGTGCATTTGCCCGATGGCACCCTGGTGATACTGGAGCCCAAAGCCCTGGTGCGCTACCACCATCAGTTTGAAGGACCTAAACGGGAAATATACCTGGAAGGGAATGCTTTTTTTAATGTGATGCGTAACCCCAAATCGCCCTTCTATGTATACAGTAAAAATATTGTGACCCAGGTATTGGGCACCAGCTTTTTTGTAAAAACGAACACGCTTTCGAAAAATGTAGAAGTGTCTGTTCAAACAGGTAAGGTGGCCGTGTATGAAGCCGGTCGGGAAACGGTGCAGGAAAGAAAGAACGAAGAATCGAGTGGTGTAATACTAAAACCCAACCAAAAGGTGATCTACAACGACGTTGATCACCATTTCAGAACTACCCTGGTAGAAATTCCATTACCAGTGATAGTTAGTAAGAACGCAGAAGAAAAAATAACAGAGCTGAACTTTATTTTTGACGAAGCGCCCATTGCGCGGGTACTCAATTACCTGGAGCAGGCTTATCATATTGAAATGGTGATGGAAAATGAAAGCCTGGCCAAATGTTTGTTCACCGGCGATATAAAAGGGCAAAACCTGTACGACCAACTGGAAATTATTTGTGAATCGGTGCAGGCTACGTATGAGATCCGCGGCACCCGCATTCTCATCAAAGGTTCAGGTTGCGATTAAAACAACGAGTAATTAAGCATCAGGATAATACCCAACCATTTTCAAACATCCAAAACGATTGTCGCATGAGAAAGAAAACACACATCACTTAGTCCCACATTCGGGCATCATCATTTTTACATACTGAAAGAATGATCACTAAGGTCATTAAATCCAGGTGCAAACCTGGAAACGGCTCCCTATTGACCATTCACCATTTACCATTAACCATTCACCTCAATTCTATTTATGAAACATCAACGATTGGTTACAATCATTTCTATTGTCATAAGGGTAGGTTTTCTACACACTTTGCTCGTTGTTTACCTGGGCTCTTATGCGTATTATAACAATGCTGAAGCACAAGGCATTCTCGACAAAATAGTATCGGTATCTGTTGAAAAAGAACAACTAAAAGATGTATTCAACTTACTAAAAAATCAAACCGGGGCGCGTTTTGTATACAGTTCAAAAACCATTGAATCGGGCCGCAAAGTTTCTATAAAGGCCAGTCAGAAAAAACTAAGCGATGTGTTGCAGGAACTGCTTGGCCCATTTGGGATCACCTTTAAATTAATTAAAGATCGGATCATCTTATACAAAGCAGCACCCAATGCTTTTGATTATACCAATAATACCAATGAATTAGCCGTACAATTTTCAGCTGTTACGGTACAGGAAATCAAAGGCCAGGTATCTGATGATAAAGGCAACCCTTTGCCTGGTGTAAGCATTTTGGTAAAAGGCACTTCAACCGGTACCAATACAGATATGAATGGCAATTTTACCATTACAGTTCCGGAAGGAAACACCATACTGGTTGTATCGTCTGTTGGTTTTCAAACACAGGAAATAAATATTGCCGGCAAAACATCTGTAGCTATTGTTATGACGGCTGGCGTTGCCGGACAGTTAAGCGATATTGTAGTAGTTGGTTATGGCACCCAAAAGAAAGTTACTGTTACAGGTGCTGTTGCCCAGGTAAAGGGTGCAGAGCTGGCTAAATCTCCTTCAGTGAATTTATCCAATGCATTAGCGGGCAGGCTACCGGGTGTTACCGCCATTCAATCGAGCGGTGAGCCCGGCTACGATGGTTCTACCATTCGTATTCGGGGTTCCAATACGCCCAACAACAGCGGTGCATTGATAGTTATTGACGGCGTACCCGACCGGGCTGGTGGGTTGGAACGGCTAAACCCGCAAGACATAGAAAGCATGTCGATACTAAAAGATGCAGCCGCTGCCATTTACGGATCGCGCGCTGCCAATGGCGTTATATTAATTACTACCAAGCGCGGCAAAAGCGGCAAGCCGCAAATGTCGTACGACTTTAACCAGGGCTGGGCTCAGCCAACCCGCATACCTGGGATGTCTGATGCAGTAGAATACGCCACCATCATCAATGAGCTTACGCTATTCGATCTGCCGGCTGATCAATGGAACGCCGGATGGAATGGATTTAAGCAAAACGGCACCTATACCCGTACCGATAATGGCGTAAAAGTAGATGCTATTTATTCACCCACCGACATCAATAAATTCAGAGATGGCTCCGATCCCTGGAGCCATCCTAATACCGACTGGTTTGGCACTACTCTAAAAACCTGGTCGCCGCAATCAAGTCATAATTTGCAATTGGCTGGTGGTTCCGACAATACAAAATACCTCGCCTCCCTGGGTTATGAAAACCAGGATGGTTATTATAAAAATTCGGCTACAGGCTTTAAGCAGTACGACATGCGTTTTAACCTGGATGCAAAGGTGAACAAATACGTAAACACCAGCCTGGGTTTAACAGCGCGGGAAGAAGTTCGTTTTTTCCCAACAGTAGGCGCCGGACCTATATTTCGGATGTTGATGCGTGGTAAACCTACGGAACAGGAAGTTTGGCCCAATGGGTTAGCCGGGCCTGATATTGAGAACGGTCAAAACCCGATCGTGATCACCACCAATCAAACCGGTTACGATAAAGACTGGCGTGATTATTTTCAAACCAATGGCCGCATAGACCTGCAGGTGCCCTTTGTTGAAGGCTTGAAGATTGCAGGGTTTGCAGCATTAGATAAATATTTTCGCCGTACCAAAAGATGGGAAACACCCTGGTATTTGTATTTCTGGGATAAGTCAAGTTATGAAGCCGATGGAGTTACTCCCAAACTAACTAAATCGGTACGTTCTACTTTTACCGATCCACGCCTCACCGAATCGCAGGAAAATCAATTGAACATAAACCTGTCGGGTTTTATTAATTATGACAGAACATTTGGCGATCATACCCTGAACCTGATGGCAGCTGTTACCAGGGAAACCATCGATAATCAAAACTTTAATGCGTACCGCCGTAATTACATTTCCACGGCGCTCGATCAATTGTTTGCCGGTTGCGAATCGCAGAAAGACAATAACGGAAGCGCCTACAACCGGGCACGGTTAAGTTATTTTGGCCGGGCCAATTACAACTACAAAGAGCGGTATATGGCTGAATTTCTGTGGCGCTATGACGGCTCCTATATGTTCCCCGAAAACGATCGCTTTGGTTTCTTCCCGGGCATTTTGCTTGGCTGGCGCTTGTCTGAAGAAAAATTCTTTAAATCAGTTGCCTTCATTAATAACCTGAAACTACGCGCTTCGTGGGGACAAATGGGAAACGACAACATTCTATTTAACAATGTGCTGCAGGAATACCGCTACTTATCTACTTATGGCTTTAATACCTATATAATAGGCGGCAACCTGGTAAAAACACTCACCGAAACAGGGCTGCCAAATCCCGGTTACACCTGGGAGGTAGCTAACAATGCAAACATTGGCCTGGAAGGATCTGCATTAAACAGCCGGCTAACCTTTGAGCTGGATGTATTCAATAATATCCGCACCAAAATATTGATGCAGAACTCAGCCGTAACACCCGCTTCAGCTGGTATGACCCTGCCGCCCGAGAATTTGGGAAAAGTAAAGAACCGCGGATTTGAATTTAACATAGGTTACAGCGATCACTTTGGCGATCTGCAGTTTAGGGTGAGTGTGAATGGTGGGTATGCTAAAAATGAAGTGATCAATTTGCCTGAAACGCCAGGCCTGCAACCTTATCAGTTCTCAAAGGGCCACACCTTTGGTACCGATGGCGCTGCCTTCCTGGTATATGAATATGATGGCGTATTTGTTGACCAGGACGCCATCAACAAAAATACGATCGACTACAGCGCTGCTACCAACAAATTAATTCCCGGCGACATGAAATTAAGAGACGTAAATAACGACAACAAAATAAACGCCGATGACCGGGTACGACTCGAAAAAAACCGCGATCCCTGGTTTACCGGTGGTATGAACATAAACCTGCAGTATAAAAATTTTGACTGTTCAATTTTAATGCAGGGCGCAACAGGCGGCTTACTTTTCATAGGAACCGAATCAGGCACCATTGGTAATTTTCTGCAATACTCGTACGATCATCGCTGGTCGGTTGAAAACCCAAGCAGTACCGATCCCCGCCTGGCAAACCGGGGCAATACTTTTTATAATGGCGGCGCCTTTGGCACCAATACCTATTGGTTACGCAGTAGCAATTACCTGCGATTAAAAAATATTGAATTTGGGTACAACCTGCCTGCAAAGATTGGTCAAAAGGCAGGCGTGAACAATCTTCGATTATATGTAAATGGTATTAACCTGGTTACGCTGGATAAAATGAAGATCTGGGACCCTGAATCAACCAGCGGTAATGGACAGTATTACCCGCAATCAAGAATATTGAATGTGGGCGCCAGAGTATCATTCTAACAATAAAAAAATTAGCAGATGAAACAGATGCTGTTTTGTGTTTTCCTCCTGGTTATAGCAGGAGCTTGCAAACGGGATTTCCTCGATACCAAACCTCTCGATAAAGTTGCCTCAACAGATGCCTGGAAAGATGGCGCGCTGGCCGAATCATTTATCACCGGAATTTATGCGGGTCTGGGAATGGGTGGCTTTGATGAACAAATGCTGGCGGCGCTTTCAGATGAAGCGGTTTTTACGCATCCGGGGCGCGGTATCAATATCGTAAACGAAGGCACCTTAAACCCATCGAATATTGGTTGGGTAAATGTAAACTATCGTTGGGGAAAAGATGCCAGCAATAATGATATGTATGCCAAGATCAGGCAAACCAATCTGGCACTGGAAAATTTGCGCACCGCTACGTTTGATGATAAAGCGTTGAACGACCGGTTACAGGGTGAATCGCATTTTATGCGGGCCTTTTTTTATCACCAGTTGATCCGTTATTATGGCGGGGTGCCAATCATTGACAGATCATACGGCCTTGGTGAGGATTATAGCGTAACTCGTAACACCTGGGAAGCATGCGTGAATTTTATTCTGAAGGAATGCGATAGCGCTATTTTGTTTTTAAAAGGAAAAACAATGGCACAGGGAAGAGCCAGTGACCTGGCCGCTATGGCCTTAAAAGCGCGCATGTTGTTATACGCAGCCAGCGACCTGCACGATATACCCACCGCCAAAGCAAAATCAGCAGTTATCAGCGGCTACGCCAACCCTGCATTATTGGGTTATGTAAGTGGTGATCGCATAGCCAGATGGACGGCCGCCAAAAACGCCGCAAAAGAGCTGATGGATGCCGCTGCTTTAAAAGCATATAAATTGAACCTCACAGCACCCGTATCCCCCGCTGATGGCAAAAGGAATTATATTTCACTGGCCATGGGCGGCGGCAGCAAAAGCGCTGATGTAGATAAAAGCGCAGAGACCGAGCTTCTGTTTGGCCGCTACTGGACCATCAACAAAGATGAATTCCCCGGCATGTATATTGGCCTTACCAACGGACCCAATGGGTACCATAACTGGGCTGGTAATACGCCGGTGCAACTACTGGTTGATGATTATGAAATGATGGATGGCAGCAAATTCAACTGGAGCAACCCCGCGCAAAAAGCGCAGCCATACGCCAATCGCGATCCCCGTTTTTATGCTTCCATTCTGTACGACGGGGCCAACTGGAAACCGCGCGATAAGATCTCGGGAAATGTTGATCCAGCCAACCAGATCCAAACCGGTAAATACGATCAGGGCGGCGGTGTGTTTCTTCCCGGGCTCGACACCCGTTCCAGTTCTATTGAAAACTGGAATGGCAGCTGGACCGGCTACTATGCTCGCAAGTTTATTGATCCCGATCCCGACCTGGTTGACAATACCACCCGGCAGGTTATACCCTGGCCTTTCTTCCGTTATACCGAAGTGGTGATGAATTACATTGAAGCCTGTATAGAACTGGGCGAAGATACAGAAGCTAAAAACTGGTTGAACAAGATCCGCTATAGGGCCGGGATGCCGGCTGTTACTGAAACCGGAGCTGCATTAAAGGAACGGTATCGTAATGAACGACGGGTAGAAATGGCTTATGAGGATCAGCGTTACCACGACTGCCGCCGCTGGATGATTGCACCGGCCACCCTTGGCAGAAAACTGATCTATATTGACGTGGTAGGAACACTGAAAGCAGGCGCCAGTTTTACAGCGCCCTATAAACACGATGAAACCAGGTACAATTATACCTATACACCACTGGAAGTGAACTCGCAGGAGAACCGGAAATGGGATGATAAAATGTATTACAGGCCAATACCGCAGGACGAGATGAATACGAATTTGAAGCTGATACAGAATCCCGGTTATAATTAGATATGAAGAGAGTAAGAAGTAACCGGTCACCAGTTACCAGTTACCGGGGCTCAAATTAGGTGCAGCCTGATTATTGGCAAGAATGCTGCACCAGAGGCCTGGTAACGGGTAACCGGCATCCGGCGACCAAATTTTTAACTACTTTACCGCCACCTTAATCACCACTTTCTTAACATAAGCTGCTTTGTCGATCATCAAATTCGGCATATGCAGATCGTGCGGAAAGAAAATGGCAAACATGCCTTGCTCCAATACTGAGAAAAATGAAGGTTTCTCGCCAAACAACATAAAGTCTTTTTCGCTATCGTAGGCCTGGGAAGGCGTTTGTGCTTTCAGCAGCTCATGCCCAATGCGCTCAGCGCCTGCAACTATGTATTGAATATCTATATACTTTTTGTGCGATTCCATTTGCTCATTATCGGGGCTCACGGTATCGTATTCGTTTACGATGGCAAACAGGTTCTGTCCATCCAGTTCATATTTTCCTTTTTCTACTTTCGAAAAATCAGTCTGGGTTAAGTATTCAAAAGCTTTTTTAAACAAAGGGCCCTGGTTGTAGTACAATTGTGCGTTCGACAGCAAATCAATGATCATCGGATATAATTATGATGTTTAATTGGTGCGGCAAGTTACGGAAAAGTGAGTGGTGAGCGGTGAGTGGTGAGTATTGCTCGCAAAATATTAGGAAGTCTGAAATTTCAGGAACTCACTCACCACTCACCACTCACAACTGACCACTCACCTAAAAGAAGATCTGGTACTGTAATACCACACTATTCTTGCGCGGCCCTTCGCCAACAGCATTTGCCACCAATTCATAAGTTGGCCGGTTCTGCCAGTCGAGCGTGAATTTTGATTTATGTCCATTCAACAGGCAATTGATGCCGGCATTGTATACATTCATTTGCTTGCCTTCTAACCGGTCGAATTTGGCGCTGGTAAACGACAAATAGGGCATAAAGCGGCTCTTGCTGTTTAAAAACTTTTCGGGGAACAGGTAGCCCACCTGCGAATAAATTACTTTACCGGTACCAAACATGGGGTAACTATTGCCATGCGTTGGCCCTTGCAGGGGAATGGCATTGGGCGCTATGGAACCGTTGGCCGGGTTCATAGATCCGTTATAACGCATGTAGTTGGAACCATAGTTGGTGTTGAAAAAACCGGCGTAAGCCGAAATGGCGTCCTGCTTACCGCTCAGGGGCATATCGAGAAAGCTTTCTACTGCAAAATGTTTCATATCCTGAAAAACGGTATCAGTAGCAACTTCGCCCTGCCGCCACATGGCGTCCTGCTGATAAATACCACCCACCGCAATATTGAAGATCTTTTTCTTACCTAAATAGGTACCCGTCATATAAGGCGTGGTGTGGTTTTCATGATCAAAGAACTGATAAATAATATAAGCCTGTGGTTGTAATTGGTGACCTACTGCTGCGAAATTGGCGTTCTTGTTCAATTGATTGGTGCTGCCTGAAGAGGTAATGGGGAAAGGATCACTGAGCACAAACCGGTAATCGAATTTGCCAACCTGTCCTCTGGCATACACACTCAACTTACGACTGAATTGATCAATTTGATCAACGGTGCTTTGCACAAAAACCGGTACATCCATGGTCATAATGCTGCTTACGCTGGGTTGCGAAAAACGCGATAAGCCATTGGCAATGGTGAGTCCACCGCCAATTTTAAACTGATTTCCTTTTGATACTTTGTATTCGCACAAAGCATCGTGAAAAAAGGTGGCCAGTTTTCGGTTGTTACCGGTATTAAACTGGCTGTTGAAATTGTTCATCCCAAACTGGAAATAAATAAACACATTATCGGTTATCTGCCCATATGCCTGAAAGCGGGTACGGCGTAAACCAATGTCAACTGAATTGTCTTTAGGCTTATTTTCAACCGTTGTGTAAGGGTTGTTTTCATTGAACCTTACCCAGGTTTGGTTCATTACTGTAAATTGAAAATAATGACTGCCGTCTGCATTCAGGTTGAACTTTAATGCGTCTTTTTCGGGTGGAGATGTCGATGCATCCGGCCCTACCTGAGCCTGGGCGCACACCGCAAGGAATGATAGTAATACAACAGATACTGATCTCATGGTCGTTTCTTTTGATTTCTTTAGGTCCGCGAATATAGTAATGAGAATCTGTTCCAGCTACCCGAAAGAATTAAAAGAAGTTAAGAATCAGTATGAAATGATTAATGGGAGGAATTTTAATAATGACAAACAATCGAGCCGCCCAATAGAGACCTGGGCATGGTCATTAAATGGCGCAACCGCAAGAGGCGAAACAAATGTAACTAATATTTTTTGTAGATCATAATTTATTGATCTCAATAATAAGTTATAATAAAAAACCCGTTCCGGCTAGCCGAAACGGGACTGACTGATAGCATTAATCTTGTATTATCTAAAACACAAGACTATTTAGAAAGCGAATCATGGCCAACAAGTTTGCCGGCAACATGCATATTGAAATAGTTGATCATTGTAAAAAAGTGTTCATGTTGCCATAATCAATTGGCAAAACATGCAGGTACTGTTATGAAATTTGGTTGGAAGGGGAATACTTAGATCAGGCTGAAGATAGGAAATTTTGAACGAATTTGATGACTGCATTGTTTATAAACTGACCCCGTGTGGCCCTGAAATTCATTAAAATATCTGCTTTTTGGCCAACTTCCTTTGCAAATTTTTTAATGATAGGGTAACATTTGGCGGTTTGTTCAACAGATTAAGGCAGAATTTGATATTTTTTCATTTTTAACTACTCTATTAGAAAAAAATCACGTAAACCCCTTTTAATCTGATTATATTTCAAGAATTTTGCAACCTGATTTAAATTATATAAAATGAGCAAAACCCCCGCTGCATTATTCGACAAAGTATGGGATTCGCATGTGGTAAAGCATATTGACGATGGCCCCGATGTGTTGTTTATTGACCGGCATTTTATTCACGAGGTAACCAGCCCGGTAGCATTTCTGGGTTTGGAAAGCCGGGGATTAAAAGTGATGTTCCCCGAGAAGACCTTCGCAACTGCCGATCATAATACCCCCACCATTAACCAGCATTTGCCGGTACAGGACCCCCTGAGTGCCAATCAGCTGAAAGCCCTGGAAAGCAACTCGGCCAAATATGGTATTTCACACTGGGGATTGGGCAATCCTAAAAATGGTATTGTGCACGTTGTGGGTCCCGAAAACGGTATTACCCTTCCCGGTATGACCATCGTTTGCGGCGATTCGCATACTTCAACCCATGGTGCTTTTGGCGCTATTGCATTTGGTATTGGTACTTCTGAAGTTGAGATGGTACTCAGCAGCCAGTGTATTATGCAGCCCCGCCCCAAGAAAATGCGTATTAAAGTAAATGGCAAACTGGGCAAAGGCATTGTACCTAAAGACGTGGTGTTGTTCATTATTTCAAAACTCACTGCCGCCGGCGCTACCGGTTATTTTGTTGAATTTGCCGGTGACGTGTTCGAGAACATGACCATGGAAGGCCGTATGACCGTGTGTAACATGAGTATTGAAATGGGCGCCCGTGGTGGTATGGTTGCTCCTGACGAAACCACTTTTAACTACATTAAAGGTCGTGAGAAAGCCCCCAAAGGCGAAGCGTGGGATAAAGCATTGGCTTACTGGAAAACGCTGAAAACTGAAGAAGGCGCTTTCTTTGATAAAGAATATGAGTTTAATGGTGCTGATATTGAACCCATGATCACCTATGGTACCAACCCGGGTATGGGTATCGGCATTACCAAGCACATTCCTACCGCCGCACAAATTGGCAGCAGCAAAGCCAGCTACGATAAGTCGTTAGCCTATATGGATTTTCATGAAGATGATACCATGATCGGCAAAAAAATAGATTATGTGTTCATTGGCAGCTGTACCAATGGCCGTATTGAAGATTTCCGGGCGTTTGCATCGGTGATCAAAGGCCGTAAAAAAGCAGATCATGTTACTGCATGGATAGTTCCCGGTTCACACATTGTTGAACAGCAGATCAGGGAGGAAGGTATTCTGGATATTTTGCTGGAAGCAGGATTTCAATTACGTCAACCCGGTTGTTCAGCTTGTTTGGCCATGAATGATGATAAGATCCCCGCCGGCAAATATGCAGTGAGCACCAGCAACCGCAACTTTGAAGGCCGTCAGGGTCCTGGCGCCAGAACATTGTTGGCCAGCCCGCTGGTAGCAGCTGCGGCAGCGGTTACAGGTTTTGTAACTGATCCTCGTGAACTGATCTAAGTCGTTCTAAGTTCTATGTTCTGAGTTAGCTCATAAACCGGCGAACATAATAACCAGTTTCGGGCTTCCAGAATTAAGAACTTAAAACAAAGAACACAGAACTAAAAACTTAGAACTTAACAATGGCGTACGATAAATTCACTATACTAAAGAGCACTGCGGTACCTATGCCTATCGAAAACGTAGATACCGATCAGATCATTCCGGCCCGTTTTTTAAAAGCTACCGAGCGCAAGGGATTTGGCGATAACCTGTTCCGCGACTGGCGCTATGAGAATGACGGCTCGCCGAAAAAAGATTTTGTGCTGAACAATCCCATTTATTCAGGTAAAATACTGGTAGGTGGTAAAAACTTTGGAAGTGGCAGTAGCCGCGAACACGCTGCCTGGGCCATTTACGATTATGGTTTCCGTTGCGTGGTGAGCAGCTTTTTTGCCGACATTTTCAAGAACAACTCGTTAAACATCGGCATCTTACCTGTAACGGTAAGTGAAGCATTCCTCGACAAGATCTTCAAAGCCATTGAAGCCAATCCCAAAACTGAACTGGAAGTAAATCTTCCTGAGCAAAAGATCAGCATTGTAGGTGAAGGCGCTTCAGAATCTTTCGAGATCAATGGCTATAAAAAGCACAATATGACGAATGGTTACGATGATATCGATTTTCTGCAAAGCCTGAAAGCTGATATCAAAACATTCTCAGAAAAAAGCCTTTATTAGAAATTAAAAATAAAAAATGAGAAATTAGAAATGAAAAAGGATGAATGCAACAAGGTATTGTTTTCACTTTTTCATTTCTAATTCTTCATTCCTCATTTCTCATTTACTATGCCTGGTGACCAGCGATACATAGAAATTATGGATACCACACTCCGCGATGGTGAACAAACCAGCGGTGTGTCGTTCTCCCCCACCGAAAAGCTAACGATTGCCCAGCTATTATTAACAGAGGTAAAAGTCGATCGCATTGAAATTGCTTCCGCCCGCGTAAGCGAAGGCGAGTTTGAAGCGGTAAAAGCCATTACCAAATGGGCAAAGGCCAATGGCTTTTTGAACCAGGTAGAGGTGCTCACCTTTGTTGACGGCGATGTATCTATACAATGGATGCAACAGGCCGGCGCAAAAGTAATGAACCTGCTCACCAAGGGTTCGTTAAACCACCTTACCCACCAATTAAAGAAAAAGCCCGAACAACACTTTGCTGAAATAACAGAAGTGGTGAAACTGGCCCGGAAAAAAGGCATTGAAGTAAATGTATACCTCGAAGACTGGAGCAATGGTATGCGCCACTCAAAAGAGTATGTATTTCAATACCTCGACTTCATTCAAAAACTGCCGGTTAAACGGGTAATGTTGCCCGATACACTGGGTATTCTCACCCCATCGGAATCATTCCAATTCATTTCCGACATCGTACAACGATATCCTGATACGCATTTCGATTTTCACGCACACAATGATTATGACCTGGGTACAGCCAACGTGCTGGAAGGCGTAAAAGCCGGCGCCCATGGCATACACCTCACCATCAATGGCATGGGTGAAAGAGCAGGCAATGCGCCCCTGGCCAGTGCCATAGCCGTGTTGAACGATTTTATGCCCGAAGTAAAAACTTCGGTGGTGGAAGCCTCGTTATACCGCGTTAGTAAACTGGTGGAAACCTTTTCGGGTTTTCGCATACCGGTAAACAAACCAGTTGTTGGCGAGAACGTATTCACGCAAACAGCAGGCATACACGCCGATGGCGACAAAAAGAACAAATTGTACTTCAGCGATCTGATGCCGGAGCGCTTTGGCCGCACCCGCAAATACGCCCTTGGCAAAACCAGCGGTAAGGCCAATATTGAAAACAACCTGGCGCAACTGGGCATTCAGTTAAGCGAGCCCGATCTTAAAAAAGTTACCCAGCGTATTATTGAACTGGGCGACAAAAAAGAAGTGGTTACCCAGGCCGATCTGCCGTACATCATCTCTGATGTGATCGACAGCAAAAACATCGAAGAAAAAGTACGTATCGAAAATTACGTGCTCACACATACAAAAAACCTTCGTCCATCGGTAACGGTAGAAATAGCTATCAATGGTGAATTATTTGAAGAGCATGCACAAGGCGACGGACAATACGACGCCTTTGTAAATGCGCTGAAGAAGGTATATAAAAAGATGAAAAAAGACCTGCCCGTATTAACGGATTATGCCGTACGCATTCCACCGGGCGGAAAAAGCGATGCCTTGTGCGAAACCGTTATCACCTGGAAAGGTATTGACGGTAAGGAATTCAAAACCCGTGGGTTGGATAGTGACCAAACGGTATCGGCCATAAAGGCTACACAAAAAATGTTGAATATCATATAAAGCTATGTTTCCGGTTACCAGTCCCCAGTTCCCTGGAAACCGGAAACCGGCGACCGGTAACAGATCATTAAAACCACAAAAGCTCATTTTTTAGTAAAATCAATCTTAAGTTAAGCATGGCAAGCAAGCACATACTCATCGTTCCTGGCGACGGTATTGGACAGGAAGTAACTGCAGTTGGTAAAAAAGTGTTAGAAAAGATCGCTGCAAAATTCGGACACACCTTTACATACGACGAAGCATTGATAGGCCATGTGGCCATTGAGGCAACCGGTACTCCCCTGCCCGACGAATCGCTGGAGAAAATGCGCAAATCAGACGCGGTATTGTTTGGCGCAGTAGGTCACCCAAAGTACGACAACGATCCATCTGCCAAAGTACGTCCCGAGCAAGGATTGTTGAAAATGCGTAAAGAACTGG
>CBIMFG010000005.1:0-17629 GCA_966243125.1 uncultured Niastella sp. | reverse complement strand
ACGAAACTCTAGGAAGGACCTAATGATGGTCAGTATGAAGCTGATAAGCAGGTAACCACTACCCTGGTAAGTGGCTCTGTAGCGGTTCAACATGGCACCCTGGCATCAACCATAAAACCAAACCAACAGGCGGTAGTTGCAGGTGATAACATAGCCATCAGCAATAAAAGCAAAACAGAGATGGCACAAGCGCTGGCGTGGAAAAACGGGTTAATAAACCTGGAAGGTGAATCGGTGGCATCCATTCTGGACCAATTAAAACGCTGGTACAATGTTGACACAAGAATAGAAGCTGGCACCACTGAAACCACAGCTATTTTAACTGGCACTGTTGAAAGATCGCAACCATTGCCCAAAGTGCTGGAGTTGTTAAATACAAATTTGAGTGTGCAGTTTACATTGCAGGGTTATACAGTAGTAGCCCAATCGAAAAAATAATCAATCGTAAAACATACATTAAAAAAAATAGTAAAAATTCTTATAGTTAGGCTGTACTTCGCAGAGAATACCATTAGGTCCCATTAAACCACCTTTGAGAGTAAGCATCAATAGCTGAGTAGTTTGTGAAAGCTACTCAGCATTCCTATTTTTACACCATAATAACCAACGAAATTCCCGCCTGCAGGCCTGAAAAATTATTTCTGGCAACTGCGGGCGTTGTTTATTTACTTTACATCGTGAATAACCAGTTGTATGGATATACGTTTACTAAAAAAAGAACTTTTAAAAAAGCATCATTTTTATAACTTCATGACTGATATCTAACCAAACCAGGTATCAGTTACGCGTGCACAACCAGGCATAACATTTATTTTAATTCGTACGCGCCTGATTGTAATGCAGTAACCGTGGATTATAAACTGAACGTGTTTATCGGAAATAATACCGTATGAAAAAGATCCTTGGTTATTTGGTTATGGTATGTTGTATTAGTGCGGCAAGGGGGCAGGGCGAAAGTCCTGGCTCATCGGTGCATTCCCTTGAAAAGACACTAAAAATATTGAAATCAAAAGGCGTGTTTAAAGAGGCAGTGTATGATCCCAAGATCATGAAATGGGCTATGCCCGTAAATATACCACTGTCGCCCGTAAACGACAGTTTACTGCAACGTATTTTTTCGGAACAACCTTTTTTAAAATACAGCATTATAGCCAACCGGCTGGCCATTCTTCAAAAAGAAAAAGGGGAGATAGAAAGCAGCCGTGAACATTTTCAATTTCGGGTAAACGGCATTGTGATGGGCGATTCGGCCGAACCACTCCCGGGTGCTACCGTACAATTACGATCTGGCCGGTATGCGGGCGTTACCAATAACGATGGGGACTTTAGCTTTATATGGACCCTCGATGATACGCTGGAAATTTCCTATGTCAATTACAAAACGGTTATCATTCCCTGGCAAAGCAGTCACCGGCCACTTTTTATTCACATGCAGTTGCAGGATCCCAACCTGGAAGTAGCCATCGTAAAAGGGTATTCAAGCGGAGAAAAAGGCAATACAGCGGGCGTATCGTATGTAAAACCCAGCGTTACAGCTAATGGTGATGTACTAAAAATAGTTCAGGAAAATGTATCGGGTATTTATGCACCGCCCAGCAGTGGGTTATTTGGCACCACGCATAAATTCCAATTCAGAGGTCCTACCTCCATTGGCCCTACCGCATCGGGCATTTATCGCCCGTCAAACAGCCCGTTGTTTGTAATAAATGGTATACCCTGGGCCCCTTCCCTGCGTCCGGTAAACCAAATAACAACCATGGTGGGCACCCCTTCTGCACCTGGCGCTTCCGCAGTAGGCTTTGATCCCTTTACTACCATAAACCCATTGGATATTGAAAGTATAACCGTATTGAAAGATGCGGAAGCCACGGCTATTTATGGTGCACGGGGTGGCAATGGGGTTATAGCCATCACTACCAAAAAAGGCGCCTCCAAAGCTCCGCAATTAACCGTATCGCTGTCATACGGATTAGGACGTTCGTTACCGGGCATGTCGTTAATGAACACCTCCGAATACCTGGCCATGCGCCGCGAGGCATTTGCCAATGATAATATAGCCCTAACGGCTGCCAAAGCACCCGATCTGTTATCGTGGGACACTACCCGGTATATTGATATGAATAAATGGCTGCTGGGTGGTACCTCTAACAGCCAGAATGAACATTTTTCGTTCTCGCAGGGCGATTCGTTGTTCCAGTTCCTGTTAAACGGCGGGTACAGCAGTCAAACCGCCACATTGCCTTCCAACATCTATGGTAAAAGATGGTCGCTGCTGTCGGATTTTTATTACCGGTCAAAAAACAAGAAATTAAAAACGGGTATCTCGGCGCTTCGGTCAGCGGTAGAAAATAAGTGGTTAACCGAAAACGTAATGAATGCCCTGCTGCTGGCGCCCAATGCACCCAATTTTAGAGATAGTACTGGAAACCTGGCATGGAAAGACCAAGGAGTGGCCTTCAAAAACCCGTTGAGTTATTTTCAAAAGATAGATAACATTCAAACCGACAATACTTCGCTGCATACATATTTGCAATATAAATTATTGAGAAAACTGCGGTTTGAAACGTCGGTAGGTTTTCAGCAGATCAATGTAAAAGAAAGAAACAAATTGCCGGCGCTGGCACAAAATCCTGACCAGCCTGTTACCCGCCGGTATACCGAAGCAGGAAACAAGTTTACTACCTGGATGGTGGAACCTGGTTTGCATTATACCGATTCGCTTTGGCAGCAAATACAGGTGCAGGCGGTGGTGGGCGCCTTTTGGTCGTCACAAACAAACAACATCTGGATAAATATTTATGACGGCTATACCGACGATGGGTTGATAGGAATACCTTCAGCCGCAAAATCAGTAACCGATGACGCCAACAAATCAAGGTATTTATTCCTTTCAACTTTCGGCCGGTTGAAAATCAACTTCCACGACAAATATTTTCTGAGTTTAACGGCACGTCGCGACGGTTCTTCCCGTTTTGGCCCTGCACACCGGTTTGCCAATTTTGGCGCTATTGGCGCCGGCTACATCTTTTGGGAAAGATATAATAAGAACGGGGCAAATAGCTACGCAAAGCTCAGGGGCAGTTATGGTTCTACCGGTAACGATCAAATAGGCGATTATGCTTATTTAAATACCTGGAACAAAACGGCACAAACCTATCAGGGCCTGTATGGCATTGTTCCCACCGGGCTGGCCAACCCCTATTATCAATGGGAAGTTACCCGAAAACTGGAAGGCGGCCTGGAGATGCAGGTGAACGACATTTTTACCACTACTGTTACCGGGTATATTAACCGAAGCCGCAACCAGTTGATCACCTATGTACTGCCGCTGCAGGCTGGTTTTGGAACGGTGGTAAGAAACTTTCCGGCCATTATTCAGAATACGGGTATAGAAGCAGATGCGGCTGTAAAAAAGACCTGGGGCAACTTTACCTGGAGCAGCAAATTAACCCTGGCTATACCCAGAAACAAACTGGTAAAATTTGATGACCTTGAAAATTCAAATTATGCCCAGGAGTTAATGATAGGTAAACCATTGAACATTTCAATAGGGGCACATTATACCGGGGTTGATGCCGACAGTGGTTTGTTCAGAATAGCAGACCCAAATACAAAATACGCCAGCAACCTGGATCCCTCTTATTTTGGCGGCCTCAGAAATTCATTCCGCTTTAAACAGTTTGACCTAAGCACCTATTTTGAATTTCGTAAACAAAAAGCGCCGCAGTTTTTAACTTATATCTATCGCAACTTTCCGCCCGGCCAGGCCAATCCCGAATATTTTAGCAACCAGCCAACTGATTTGCTCAATCGCTGGCAACAAACAGGTGATAATGCCCCCTTGCAAAAAGTAAGTACACTGGCCACCGGCGCGGTAAAAACCGGTATTACCAATTGGGTAACTTCTGATGCGCAACTGGTAGATGCTTCTTATATCCGGTTAAAGGTTGCCCAGCTGACCTATACCCTGCCGGAAAATTTTTGCAGGCCAAAACATATAAAAGCAGCTAATGTATATGCCTGTGCAGAAAATTTATTTACCATAACCCCTTATAAGGGAGCTGACCCGGAATTACAAAACCCGTTTAGTTTGCCATTACAAAGAACTTTTACCCTGGGGTTACAGATAACCTTATAAATTGTACAACATGCATCGCATTAGGTTATTTTTCATATGGAGTTTATTACTGCTCACTGTAGCGGAATTGCCCTTGCTTACAGGCTGTAATAAATTGTTGGATGCAGGCACGCCTTCCGATAAAGTGATCACCTCTCAGGTATATTCCAACGACACCCTGGCGCAGGCCGCCCTCATTGGGATCTACTATAAAATGATGGACAATTTTGGGCCTATGAATGGGTATATGAGCCGTTTCCCCGGCTTGTGTACAGATGATCTGAATCGCGGCACCGTATTGGCAGAGGATACCCCATTCGTGAAAAATATACTGCCTGCAGATAATAAACTGGTTTGGCAAATATGGACCCTTGACTATGCTTATATCTACCAATGTAATGATGTAATAACCGGTCTTACCGGGAATAATAAAATTACCCCTGCTTTGCGGGATCAACTGCTGGGCGAGGCCTGTTTTATAAGAGCCCTTACTTACTTTTACCTGGTTAATTTATTTGGGGATGTTCCATTGGTGTTAAATACCGATTATACCCAAAACGACAACTTACCCCGAACCTCAGTTCAGGAAGTGTATGAGCAAATGGTGGCCGACCTGAACCTGGCACAGAGCCTGCTGATTGATGCTTACGCTACTACACCCGAATTTCCCGGCGCCCGGGTGCGTGTAAACCGGCTGGCGGTAAAAGCCCTGCTGGCAAGAATTTATTTATACCAGGGAGAATGGGCCAAAGCCGATGCTGCTGCAACAGAAGTAATTCAAAACAACATTTATCAACTGGAGGATGTAGGCCAGGCATTCCGTTTTAATAGCCGGGAGGCCATTCTGCAATTTATGCCGGTGAGCAATTTGTACAATACCGCTGAAGGAAGTTTGTTTTTACCACTGGCGCCTAATGTTCGGCCGCCCTTTATTGTGAGTGATTCGGTTATAAAATATATGGAGCCGGGCGATTTGCGGCAGGCCTGGATAAAGCCCTTAACAGTAAGCGGCAAGCAATACAAGATCCCTTTTAAATACAAACAAAACCTGTATATTCCTCCGCGGGATGAATACAATATCGTGCTGCGGTTGGCAGAACAATATTGTATTCGTGCGGAAGCCCGTGCCCGGTTAAACCGGCTGCCGGAGGCAGTAAGCGATCTGAATGCGATCAGGAAAAGAGCGGGGTTACAAGGTCTTATAACTATATCAACCCAAACCCAGGCTTTAGCCGCTATTGAACAGGAGCGGCATATAGAATTTTTTGCCGAATGGGGCCATCGTTGGTTCGATCTCAAACGTTGGCCTGCACGGGCCGGGGACGGCAAAAAACGAATTGACGAGGTAATGAGCGCCCTACGGCCCGATACCTGGCAACCTACAGCGGCACTTTGGCCAATCCCAAATGATGAGCGAATTCGCAATGGCGCCTTATCTCAAAACCCGGGATACTAAACCACTACCGGTTCAAATTGCTGTAAATAGTCTGGTATAACCAGGGAATACCAATACCATATTCAAATTCAACCAAATTCCCATAAGGAAGATGTGAGAATGAATAGCCCGGGAAACAAGCACTCAATCTGTCGATCTCATAAAAAACATCACAATAAGATCCGGTTGGGTTGGTGAGGTCGATGTCGGTAAACCAGATAAAAGGAATATCCAGCGCATAAGACGCGCTAAATGGTTGAACAAACGCGTTGGTTTTTGCAGCAACACTGGTGCTGTTATTCGCACTGGCTGCAGTAAACGCGCAGGCTAATACGAACACTGCGATCATTTTTTTCATAACTGATCAGGTTTTTATGGTGTTAAGAATAATAAACAAAACATTTCCCGCACTGGCATCCTAAACGCAAAAAGCCCAACGCAGAACGCTGCTATTGGCGTTTGGCGTTAAGCCCGTCCGAACGGATTCATCCGGGCGGACATTCAGTATATACCTGGATGCATATGGCAATTCAGATCTTTTTTTAGCTAACTTAAAAGGGAAGTACACTGGAAGGGAAGTATGTATCAGCTACTAATCAGATTGGTACATGGTACAGGAAAGCCGGATCTTTGTGCATCAGCGGTGTAGCGAATATAACCCCCGGACAGAATAACAGAACCCCCAATAATATTAAACAACGCACTAATAAATTTGACAAAAATACATCAAATCAGTGCCCCACATGAAAAGAACTTACAACATAAAACCCCCTGGCTACTAGTTGTTAATAAGTATTTCATGGCTAGCTGTTCCCGCTTATCATAGGTTACTGTAATGTGCTTACACTTGTGATCGATTCTTTATATTTGAAACTTATAAAAGCTTACCCATGCAGCACCTCATTTTATTACATGGCGCCTTAGGCAGCAAAGATCAGTTTCAATCACTCGTGCATTTACTGGAAGAGAGCTTCCACATTCACACATTCAACTTAACTGGTCATGGTGGTAAACCGCTTCCCGAATCCTCTTTCTCCATTGAACTATTCACCGAACAGGTTGCAATATACATTCAAGATATGAATATTGAAAAGGCAAATGTCTTTGGTTATAGTATGGGAGGATATATAGCTATGTATTTAGCTAAGCAAATGCCCCATAAGGTCAACAAAATCGTAACTCTCGCAACAAAATTTTATTGGGATGAGAAAACTTCGTCGAAAGAAGTGAAGCTGCTGGATGGTAAAACCATACAGGAAAAAGTACCAGCCTTTGCCGCGCAATTACAACAACGCCATGCACCGGTTAACTGGTTAACCGTACTCGATAAAACCACTGAACTACTACTGAACTTAGGGAAAAACAACACGCTGCAACCGGAAGATTATACAGGTATTACTACCCCATCGCTGCTGCTGCTGGGCGACCGCGATAAAATGGTTACCCTTGAAGAAACGCTGGCGGTTTACAAACAATTACCCAATGCCCAGTTTGGTGTACTGCCCGGCACACCCCATATTTTTGAACAGGTAAACATGTCGCTTTTGGCGTATATGTTGAAGGGATTTATCCCACAATCTCCGTCCTCGCTTTAGGTACATGGATCTTTAACTTACAACCCTGGCCCTTTGATGAAATCACTTCCAGCTTACCATCAAACAGCTCAATGCGGCTGAGGATGTTGCTGAGCCCCACTCCTTTTCTTCTTTCCCGGGGGTCAAAACCTTTGCCATCGTCCTGAATCAGCAGATCAATAAAGTTGTTCTTTTCAAACAACTCAATGCTTACATTATGCGCCTGGGCATGTTTTATAATATTATTGAACTGTTCCTGTACAATGCGGTACAACGCCAGCTGCTGCTGGGGCGTAATGTTACGCAGCTGTTCTTTTTCATATAGAAAGTTTATTGCGAATGGATTTACCAGGCGAATGTTTTCTATAAGATCCTGTACAGAATCAACCAGTCCGTTTTTATCCATCACCGGCGGCACCAGCGATTTGGAGATCTTCCGGATCTCATTAATAGCCAGCTGCAGGTTCTTAATGCTCCGTTCGGCCAGTTCCTGCTGCATGTCTAATTCGGTCATGGAGGCTTAAATATAGGCCTAGGTTACCGCCAGTATCTGGTTGATGTTATCATGCAACTCCCGGCCAATTTCCGCCCGTTCGCGCTCCTGGCTTTCAATAGAGGCCCGTACCATCATCCGCTGGTGTTCCAGCCGCTCGCGGGCAATTTGCTCGCTGTAACTGGCCAGTTGTTGTTCGGCTCTTACTTTTTCTGTTATATCCTGACAGGTGCCAATAAAGCTGCACACACCCCCATCCCGGCGTTGGGTGCCCCGGCCTTCAATGATCTTTTCAGCACCCGTGTTGCTGGTAAGGCGAAACTGAACCACCTCTGTATTGCCGGTAGCTGTGGTTTTTTCCACTGCCTCCATAATAGCAGGCTTATCCTCTGTATGCACAAATTTCATAAAGATCTCAAACGACAAGGTGGTATCAGCCTCCAGATCAAGAATTCGGTACAACTCATCTGAACAGGAAAGCATTTCTCCATTCTCGCCAATTTCCCAACTGCCTAATTTGGAGATGCGTTGTGCTTCGGCCAGTTGCCGCTGGCTGTTAAACAGGTTTTGTTCAGTAACCAGTTTCTCCCGCCGTTCGTTGGCTTCCTGAATGGCCCGCTTTATTTTGGGTATTACCGTAAATAGTTTGTCTTTTATGGAATAGTCGGTTACGCCATTCTTGATCAACTCCACTGCATTTTCCTCCCCAATGGTGCCCGACACAATTATAAACGGCACCTCAGGACAGATCTGCTGTTTTATGTGGAAAGCAGCAATACCATCAAACCCCGGCAATGAATAGTCAGACAGGATCACATTGGGACAAAACTCAGTTAAGGCAAGGGTGAACTGTTCTTTGTTACCAACAATTTTGGGGGAAAAATCAAGGGCGCCTTTTTTTAATTCATACAATAACAATTCAAGATCGTTCTCATCGTGTTCGAGGATCAGCAATTTAATTGGTTTCGCAGTAGCCATAATTACGATTGATAGGGTTGATTTAATATTAACCAGTAAAGGCCCAGGGTGCTTACGGCCTCTACATAACCTTCAAATTCTACGGGTTTTACGATATAACTGTTTACGCCGAGCGAATAACTTTCCATAATGTCCTTTTCTTCTTTCGACGAGCTCAGCAACACCACCGGTATCATATTGGTGCGGTTGTCAGATTTCAGCTTTCTGATCACTTCCAGTCCATCTACCTTGGGCATTTTCAGGTCAAGAATGATGAGCCGGGGCTGGTGGGCGGCATTACGGCTCACATATGGCCCGCTACAAAAAACATACTGTAACAACTCTTCACCATCCCTTACATGGATCAACGAATTTGATAATCCTTGTTTGGCAAGGGCCCTGATGGTTAGCTCAGCATCGTCGGCATTGTCTTCACATAGTACAATATCAATTTTATCATTGTTTACAGGTGAACTCATAGAAATAGGGGTTATAGGTTTATAGGTCGTTATAGGTCCTGGGTAATGAAAAATAAAAAGTAGCGCCTTCCGCCACCTTTCCTTCTGCCCACACTTTTCCGCCATGTTTTACTATGATGCGTTGTACAATGGCCAGTCCCACGCCGGTTCCTTCAAACTCATCGTTGCCATGCAGCCGCTGAAATACACCGAATAATTTATGCGCATATTTCATGTCAAAACCGGCCCCATTGTCTTTTACAAAATACACAAATTCATCGTCTCTTTCTTCAGCGCCCAATTCAACCAGGGGCGTTTCTTTTTTAGCAGAATATTTAATGGCGTTGGAAATAAGGTTGATGTATACCTGCGACAAAAGCACCGGGTCGCCCTGTGTAGCGGGTAATGGGTGAACCGTAATTTTTGTATTGGGCGGTGCGGTTTGTTGCTGATCGGCTATAATGGGTTCAACCAGTGTATTGAAGTTTATGGGCACCCGGGTTATTTCCTTACGGCCCATGCGGCTAAACGCCAGCAGGTCATCAATAAGGTTACCCATTTTGGTAGCGTTCTTCCTGATCACATTGAACATGCGGGTGGCCTCTTCGTTAAACGACTGGGCATGATCGTCCTGGATCATTTGTGCATAGCCATTGATGCTGCGCAACGGCGCCCGCAGATCGTGCGACACGGAATAGGAAAACGATTCCAGCTCTTTATTGGTGAGCTGCAGCTGGGCTACATTTCTTTCCAGGTTTAAGTTCAGCTGTTTTATTTCAAAGTCGGCTTTCTTTTGCCGGGTTATGTCGCGGCCATTGGCAAACCACAAACTGTTTTTATGTACAATGTTCCAGCTAACATACCGGTGTTCGCCGTTCTTTGTAAACATCAGCACTTCAAAAGAGAAAGAGGGCTGGTACAGGCAGGCCAGGTCTTTCACTTTCTCCTGCCCTTCTTCCGACAAATAATCAAGCAGCGAAGCATTTTTCATTTCCTGCGCGGTGTACCCCAGCAGCGAAAAAGCGGCTTCATTCATTTCTTCAAACCGGAAGGTTTCGGCGTTTATGATACAAATAAGATCGGCGGAGTTGTTGATGAGCAGGGCATAATTTTCCAGCGCCTGGTTTTTCTCCATCAGTTCGCGTTGCTGGCGGTGCAATTGCAACAGCACCGATACCTTGGCTTCGGTAATATCGGGGTTCAGTGGTTTGTACAGGTAGTCGATGGCGCCTTCTTCAAACCCCTTCATTACAAACCGGTGTTCTTTTAATTCGGCGGTCACAAATATGATGGGTGTTTCGCTGGTGCGTTTGTTCGACTTCAGGATCTGCGCTACCTCAAAGCCATCCATACCGGGCATTTGCACATCAAGTATGATGAGATCAATTTCCTGATTCAGGGCCACCTTCAGCGCCTCATTGCCATTGGTAGCGCTTATGAGATTACGCCCCGGCTGACCCAGTATTTGTTCCAGGGCATAAATATTATTAACCTTATCATCAACTATCAGGATGTGGTCTTCAGGCTTTTTTGCCATACATCTTAAATTTTCATAGTATCCAATAAAAATTGCCCAATGGCTTCGGGGCCTAACACCTGTTGTACATACCCCGTTTTAATGGCGGACTTTGGCATTTCAGGATAATCCGCGGTTTCAAGCGCCTGGGCAATGGTAGTACCGCCCATGGTTGCGATCTTCTTTATACCATAAGCGCCGTCTTTATTGGCGCCGGTAAGAATAATGGCCAGCAATCTTTGTTGGTATACATCCGCCGCCGTTTCAAACAACACATCTATGGAGGGGCGGCTGTAATTCACCGGCGGATCACAACTTAACGAAAAGGAGCCATCGTTCTCTATTAACAAATGGTAATCGGGCGGCGCAAAATACACGGTACCCGGTTGTATCGTTTCCTTTTCATCGGCCTGTTTTATCTTTACCTGGCACTTTTGCTGCAACACTTCTTCCAGCAGGGTGCGTTCATCCCTCGACCGGTGCTGCACTACAATTATGGGAATGGCAAAACTGGCGGGCAACACTTTCAAAATGCGGATCATTACATACAATCCGCCGGCCGAAGCACCCATCACAATCGCATCATACTTTTTCAGGTCCCGGTTCAATTTCGATAAGGTTATTTCGTTCTCATGAATATTTTTTCTCTTCGGTCTACTTCTTCAAAACATTTTTGCTTTTCTGAAAACAACAACGATTCTTTGTTGCCGAGTCCTAAAAACCCAAACGGACAAAGGCTTTCATAAAACAGGTTGATCACTTTGCTTTGCAGGCTCTGATTAAAATAAATGAGCACATTGCGGCAAAGGATCAGTTGAAATTCATTGAACGACCGGTCCATTGCCAGGTTATGCACCGAAAAAACAATGTTCTGCCGCAACGTTTTATCCCACAACACCGAGTTATACTTTGCTTTGTAATAATCGGAAAAGGAGTTTTTGCCACCGGCTTTCAAATAGTTCTCCGTATAGCTTTTCATGTTGCTGATGGATGAAATGCCATCGCGCGCCTTTTGCAGGGCATCCTGGTTTATGTCGGTAGCATAGATCACCGTTCTTTCCAGCAACCCTTCTTCCCTGAACAGGATGGCCATGGAATACACTTCTTCCCCGGTGCTGCAACCTGCTATCCATACTTTTATAAAAGGATAAGTGGCCAGCCGGCTGATCACATTTTTTCGCAAGCTTTTGTAAAAAAGCGGATCGCGAAACATCTCTGTCACGTTCACGGTGATCTCCTGTATAAAATGTTCAAACCCGGTCTCATCTTTAAGCACCATTTTACCCAGGTCTTTTAAGCTGGCTATCTTTTTATTTTCCATGAATGCGCTTATGCGTCGAATAACAGAGGCCTCTGCGTATTCGGTAAAATCGTACCCATACACAAATCTTACAGATTCCAGAAATTGCCGGTATTCCTCCTTAGCGATCATTCAACCTGTTTTTACTTATACAACCATACCCGCATCAGCGACAGCAGCTGGTCTATGTTCACTGGTTTGCTAACATAGTCGCTCATGCCCGCTTCCAGGCATTTTTCCCGGTCGCCCTTCATTGCCTTTGCGGTTAATGCAATAATGGGCAGTTTATTAAACTGGTTCATCCTGCGAATGGCCATGGTAGCTTCGTACCCGTCCATTTCAGGCATCATAATGTCCATGAGCACAATGTCAATATCGGGTTGCTTTTCCAGCATCTCTATAGCTACCTTGCCATTTTCCGCCACAACGCATTTCATGCCTTCTTCTTCCATCACATTGGTAAGGGAATATATATTGCGCATATCGTCATCAACGATCAGCACTTTTTTATTCTTCAGCACTTCTTCGGTACGGTGCAGTTTGCGAATGATCTGCTGTTTTTCTTTGGGCAGTTTCGATTCAACCCGGTGCAGGAACAAAGCCGTTTCATCTAACAGGCGTTCCTTTGAATCGGTGGTTTTTAACACCACGGTATTGGCCAGTTTTTCCAGTTGCCGCGCTTCGTCCTTGTTCATATCCTTGCCGGTATATACAATGATGGGGATGCGGTTCAGTTGTTCACTTTCCTTTATTTTTTCCATCAGTTCAAAACCACTCATATCGGGTAACCCCAGGTCAATAATAATACAATCAAAGCGTTCGTTCTGCAACAGGTTGTACGCTTCCTGCCCGGTATGGGCAGCAATGGATTTTATATCGCCGTTGCCAATGAGTTCGCGGATGGCCTTATTTTGTGCGGGATCATCTTCCACCACCAGCAGTTTTTTCAGCTTGCGGTTTATAAAGTCCTGAATGCGGTCAAAGGCGCCATGAACGGCATCGTGGGTAAGCGGTTTGCTGATAAAATCAAATGCACCCAGCTCCAACCCTTCTTTGCGGCGGTCGTATCCCGACATGATCTGTACGGGTATGTGCCGCAGCTCAGGATCATTTTTCAACAGCTTCAACACTTCGGAGCCATCCAGCACCGGCAGCTTCATATCCAGGATGATGGCATCGGGGCGGTAATACCGCGCCAGGCTTAACCCCGTATTACCTGCATGGGCTAAAATGCCTTTATACCCTTTATCGCGGGCAATGTTCAACAGCGCTTTGGCAAAAGCCACATCATCTTCAATGATCAGGATGGTTTTATCGCTGCCGCCAAGGTGGTAGCGGTCGTCTTCCGCTTCCTGGTGTGGTGTTGGCACATGCGGTAGTATCACCGGCAATTCCTTTGTAGCGGCTGGCTTGCGTATTTCTATATTCCGTTCTCCTTTGATCACGTTTTCGGTATCAAATTTCAAAGGCAGGTACAAGGTAAAGGTGCTGCCTTTTCCTGCTTCACTTTCCAGGTGTATTTCACCACCCAGGGCGCCTGCCAGTTCCCTGCTTATAGACAGCCCCAAACCGGTTCCGCCAAATTTTCTTTTGGTAGAACCGTCGGCTTGCTGGAACGCTTCAAAAATAATACCCTGCTTGCTTTCGGGGATTCCAATACCCGTATCGCTTACCGAGAACACCACCACTTCGGGTAGCCGTCTTAATTTTTCATTGCGTAATGACAGTTCAGGCCGTTGTACATCAATGTACACATCAATTTTTCCATCGCGGTCGGTAAACTTGAAAGCATTCGACAACAGGTTGCGCAGGATCTGCTCCAGCCGTTGTTTATCGGTTTGTAAAGGCGAAGGGAACCGTGCCGGATCACAATAAATGTTAAATTCGATGTTCTTGCTCTTCGCTATTTCGGTAAAAAGTTGTTTTAGGTTGTTGGTGAGTTCGCTTACCGGCACTTCGTTGACCTCGATCTCTATTTTGCCGGCCTCTACTTTCGACAGATCGAGTATTTCATTGATCAGCGTTAACAGGTCGGTACCAGAGTTAAAGATGTTGGTGGCAAACTCCACATCCTTGGGCGAGAGGGAATTGCTTTTATTTTCCGATAAGAGTTGCGACAGGATCAGAATGCTGTTGAGCGGGGTGCGCAGTTCGTGGCTCATATTGGCCAGAAACTCCGATTTGTATTTACTGGTTGACTCCAGTTCACGGGCTTTATTCTCTACATCCATTTTGGCCAGCTCCAGCTTTTCTTTTTGTTCTTCCAGCAGGTTGGCCTTTTCTTCCAGCTCTTCATTGGTTTGCTGCAGCTCTTCCTGCTGGGCCTTTAACTCGGCTTCCGAACGTTCCAGCATACCGGTTTGTATACTCAACTGTTCATTGGTTTGTTTCAGCTCTTCCTGTTGTGCCTCCAGCTCTTCCGACTGGCGCTGGGTTTCTTCGAGCAGTTCTTTTTGCAGGGTTCTGGCCTGCGATGAGTTGATGGCAATGCCAATACTTTCTGTAACTGTCTTTAACAACTGCAGATCGAGGTCGCTGATCTCCTGTACGGTACCAATTTCAATTACGCCTTTCACATACGTATCAAAAAGAAATGGATATACCAGAATGTTCTTTGGCGTTACATTGCCCAAACCTGAATTCAATTTAATATAGTCATCCGGAACATTTGTAAAGACGATGGGTTTCTTTTCTTTAGCGGCCTGCCCTACCAGCCCTTCGCCCAGTTGAATACTATTTGTATTTCCCTTGCGAACCGAATACGCATAACTGCCAGCCAGTTTTAACTGATCATTTTCCGCCACATAAATGGCGCCCACCTGGGCTTTAAGATAGGGCGTTAACATACTGATCACTTCCTGGGCAAGCTCTTCCACCGTTTTATCGCCTCTTAAGATAATATTCAACTCAGCAGCGCCGGTAAGCATCCAGGTACGCACTTCATTTTCCCGCGACAACTTTTGCAGGTTTTGTTTCATGTTCTTCAGGGCCTTGCTTAACAGATCGGCTTCACTGCGAACTTTTATTACCGGGGTATAATCACCGCGGGCTATAGTGTCGGCTACATGGGTATATTCTCTTGAAACCTCTACCATGCGGTTAAACGAAGCAGCCAGGTTACCTATTTCATCTTTTGAGGTAACAGGCAATGTAATGTCGGTTTCACCCTGTACAATGCGGTCGGCCGCCGTTTTTATAACGGTTATTGAATCCACAATAGATCTTATCACATACACCAACAGCACAATTATAAGAATGATCACTACTACCACCACAGTCACACTTCTAACCACAGCGCCGGAAACAGTTGCCAGTTTTTCTTCGGCCAGTTGCCGCGTTTCCTGGGTAGAATGATCTTCCTGTTGTTTTAATTCATTTAAATAAGAAGAGATGTTTATGCGCCAGGTATTCACGGGTATAGTGGCTGCGGCTGAGGGGTTTCTAAACACAGAGTCTATCAGTGATTTTGCCAGCATAACAGCCTGATTGCTCATGCGGGTATTAAAGGCATCTTCCTGTTCCTTTGTTGTATTTCTATAATACCGGTCGAGTTTTAATTCGTATTTGCCTTTCAGGCTGGCAAACTCAGCAAACCCGCTTCCCTGAAATCCTTTGTTTATAATGGCAATGTGCATGCGCATCCGCAACTGGGCCAAAAAACTAATGCCATTTAACAGATAAAAATGCGCCTCGGTTAAATTCCTGATCTCGGGATCCTGGGCATTTCTATAGTTGTTATTCACCTCATCAAGCAGGTGGAGGTTTATATTGGTATAGGCATTGGCCATGGTATCTACATCAATATTTAATTGATTGACCCCGCCCCGGATATCGCCCATATTATTCAGGATGGCAAACTTTTTATCATGCTCCTTCTTTTGTTCTTTCAATAACTCGTTGAGCGCTGCAATGGCTTTATCGGTTTGTAAACGCTGGTTCATCATTTCCGATTTTTCGTCTTTGCCATCACTGCTTACATAACCAATAGCATAGCCGCGTTCTTCCTGAACACTATAAATAATGTCGGCTATTTTTTCAATTTCCAATACATAGTTGTGAACCCGGCGCAGGTTGTTGCGTTTGGATATTTTATCCGATACATCGGTGGCGAGAAAGTACAGCAGGGCCGCCAGGGGAACGAAGGATACTAGTAACAGTTTGTTCCTGATAGACAGGTTCTGAATAAACTTCATAGCAATAGTGATTAACAACAGCATTACGCTTGTAATTGCTGTGGGGTATTGAAATTAGTGCTACTACAGACCTTTCCTGTGCATTTTTACGCTGGTTATTTCTCATTACTACCAGCGTTGAGCCAATTATCGTATCAGGAATCTTGAAAATTGATGTTACTATCAGAATCTTAAAGGTTACATAAGTCCGTAACCTGTTGGACTGGTACAAATTACGAAAAATATGTTAACTATATAAATAATAGTTAGTTGATTATCAATTTAGGGAGAGAGGCAGGTGAAGGGTGAAAGGTGAAGGGAGAAGGTTTAAAGTATAAGGTTTAAAGTTTAAGGTGGCTGACGTTGAAATATAGGGCTGAGGAGTTAAAAGATAAATCCCATGGTTCGGGAACCACCTTCAACCTTATACCTTCACCCTTAAACCGAAAAGCCTCCCGACTGATCGGGAGGCCTCTCTTTATACATAAACCTAAACTTAAAAAACAAGCTTTACGGTTTCGCCAGGGAGCATATTAACGCGAATGGTATCGCTGCTCGTATTTGAAATTTTATTATTTTTTTTGATCTGCACATTTTTCGCTGTTTTCGGTTTTCTGATCACGAATGTATGGGCTGTAGTGGCCTTGATGGTCATTTCGCTTACCTCCCGGTCACTCCATTTTGCCGATACTTCCGCCCCACCCCGTACGCATAAACCGGTAAATTGTCCGGCTTTCCATGCCTGTGGTAATGCGGGTAATAATGCGATCGTACTATCCACACTTTGCACCAGCATTTCTGCTATGCCGGCAGTACCGCCAAAATTCCCATCTATCTGGTAGGGCGGATGCGCGCAAAACAGGTTGGCATAGGTGCCGCCACCATCGGTGAAATTCAATTTTGTTGTAGGGCGCACTGGTTTCAATAGTCTTTGCAGTATTAAGAAGGCATGATCGCCGTCGTGTAACCGCGCCCATAAATTCATTTTCCAGGCCAGCGACCAGCCGGTGCCTTCATCGCCTCTGCCCACCAATGTTTTTCGGGCGGCAGCAGCTAACTCAGGTGTATTCATGTTGATCTCACTCGCGGGATACAATCCCCATAAATGCGATACGTGCCGGTGATTGGGTTCCGCCTCCTTGTATTCTTTCAGCCATTCCATTAAACGGCCATCTTTACCAATTTGATTGGGCGGCAACTGAACAACCGTTTTTTGCAAAGCCTGTTTAAAGTCAGCATCTATTTGTAGCCGGTCGCAGGCATCAGCGGTGGCTGTAAATAAAAAACGAATGATCTGGTTATCCATGGTGGGCCCTTCGCATACATTGGCCTTTCTGCCATCGGGCAACATAAAAGCGTTTTCCGGCGAATTGCTGGGCGCTGTTACCAGCCAGTTATGCGTAGGTTCTTTTACCAGTGTACTCAGGTAAAATTCTGCGCTGCCTTTTAAGATAGGATACAGTTTGCGCAGGTACGCAGTGTCCTGTGTAAACTCATAATGGTTATACAACATCTGGCACAACCAGGCCGAACCGGTATTAAAGGAGCCCCAGGTATAATTCTCACCCGGCGAGGTAAACTGCCACAGGTTCGTGAGCACAAACGCT
>CBIMFG010000004.1:0-17949 GCA_966243125.1 uncultured Niastella sp. | reverse complement strand
TTCCAGTTATCCTTACTTATCCCAAACTCTTCGCTTCGCTGGAAATAAGAAGCCACTTTAGCGCTATGTATTATGTTTTTGGCTGGCAAACAGGCAATGTTTGGACAAGATCCGCCAATATACTTTCGTTCAATAACGGCTACTGTCATGCCTTTTTTTGCCATTGTCCAGGATAATAATTTACCTGCTGCTCCGCTGCCCAAAATAAGCAGATCGTACTGTTCGGGAGATGATTGATTGCTTGTCATTTTCATGTTTACCTTTTTTGGTGCAATTGTTTATGGTTGAGTTTATATAGACCGTTTAGGTACATAGCCATGCAAACATAGTGGAGTTTGCAATATTGCGCAATTTTAAATAAAACATACAAGTCTGTTTTATTGAGTTAGTCTATTTATTTCGTGCATGCCCTGATCCGGCCAGGTTCAATATTCATGAAAGATTGCATTCTCATTGACAATTGTCAATGGTCTTCCCCTTTAACCAGTTTGGCACTAAGGAAAATATTTTTAATTAAGCAAAAAACAGACTTGTCGTTATTACTATGAATTTATATCTTTATACCATGAATAATTGGCAAATTACTAAGAATAACCAGGTTCATTTTGCCTTATATAAAACATACTTGTCTGTTTCATTGATATGAGTAGCAGGAAACATGTACAAAACCACGAAATGCCCGCTGAGGCCACAACGGAAAGGGTGAACTTTTTCTCAGATGGAATTTTTGCCATCATCATCACCATTATGATCCTTGAATTGAAACGTCCCTCATCTCCTACCCTCGCGGCCCTGGCGCATGAATGGCCCACCTGGATCAGTTATATTGTTAGCTATACTTTTATTGCCATTGTGTGGATCAACCATCATTATTTATTTCAACATGCAGTAACCGCATCTTTACGGCTTATATGGGCCAATTTTGCACATCTTTTTAGCGTATCGTTGATCCCTTTTTTTACTGACTGGATAGCAGAAAGTAAACTGTCATCTGTACCAGTAGCCATGTACGCATTCGTATTCCTGCTGGTGAACATTACCTATTTGTGCCTGATATGGCAAACGATGTGCGTTCCTAAAAATAACACGGTGCCAGGCCAGCTGCGCAAATTGCTGCACTTACGCTCGGCAGTCACTATTACGCTATTTACAACATCCATGCTCGTCGCTTTTTGGTTGCCCTACGTTGCTTTTGGCATCATATGTTGTTGCCTGGTTTTATACCTGCGCCCCGACCTGCGTAACAGGCCTTTCGGGAAGTTTCGACAACAAAACGGGAACTAGAGGTATCTGGCTGCTCAAAGTCAGGTTTACCTTTATAGCTATGAAAAGTTCGACCAAAGTAATATTCAGTACTATAGCAGTATTTATTTTATTGACCGGTACAACCGGGCTGGCTCATGCACAGGAAAAACATGACTCCGTAAAAGCCTCTAAAATGATGGATAAGCCGGAGGCAAAACAGGTGTTGTACACAATTCCCCAAATCCCGGAAGACATTAGCCCACTGCTTATTGGCGAGAAGATCCCGATGGCAACATTAACCGATGCTTCGGGAAAAGATTTTGATTTGAATAAGGCGGTATCAGAAAAGCCAACTGTATTGATCTTTTATCGTGGGGGCTGGTGCCCTTTTTGTTCCAAACAGCTGGCCGGCTTGCAGCAGGCGATGCCGGAACTGGAAAAACTGGGATATCAATTGATCGCTGTTAGCACAGATGTTCCGGAAGGAATTAAACAATCGATCACAAAAGAAAAATTGAGCTATACCTTACTTTCTGATGCAGACCTCAGCTTGTCTAAACAGGTTGGAATAGCTTTTAAAGCTCCGAAACCATACTGGGAAATGCTGCCCAAAACCACTAATGGAAAAGATGTGGATCTTCTACTCCCCGTGCCTGCTGTTTTTATTCTTGATAAAACCGGTATCATACATTTTGAATACATCAATCCTGATTTCAAACAGCGGTTGAACCCGGAACTTTTAAAAGCCGTAGCTACCAATATTAAAAATGATCTTTAACCAGTACAAGGCCCTTGTCAGGAAATAACAGGTATAATTTCTTAAATTTATAGGAATGGAAAAGTGGAGTTTGAAAAACAAAAAAGCAGTTATAACCGGTGGGTCTAAAGGCATTGGCAAAGCGGTTGTTGCAGAATTTCTGGAGCTAGGCGCAGCGGTAGCTTTTACAGCAAGGGATGCCCGGGAAGTAGAACTTGTTACCAGTTATTTCAGCAAGCAGGGACATACAGTTCATGGTTTTGTGGCCGATGTAACCAGCAAAGAGCATAGGCATACCTTATTCAATTGGATCAAAGAGCAGTGGGGCAAGCTGGATATACTGGTCAATAATGCAGGCATCAACATTCGTAAGCCAAGCAATGAATATGTTGTGGAGGAATATAGAAAAGTGATTGAGATCGATCTGATTGCTCCCTTTGAACTTAGTCAGGAATTGTATCCACTGTTGAAAAACAGTGGCAACGCTGCCATAATCAATGTTGCTTCCGTTGCTGGTATTATGGACGCGCGCACCGGCGCGCCTTATGGTATGTCAAAATCAGGGCTTATACAATTAACACGTAACCTTGCCAGTGAATGGTCTGGTTCGGGCATCAGGGTCAATGCTGTATCACCGTGGTTTACGCAAACCCCGGCCACCGCTGCAGTGCTGTCTGATCCTGAAAAATCACATCGAATCATTTCAAGAACACCTTTAGGCAGAGTTGCCAGCGGCGAGGAGATCGCAGCAGCGATAGCATTTCTTGCAATGGACAAAGCTTCCTTCATCACCGGGCACAACCTGGTTGTTGACGGAGGCGCAACCAGCAGTATACTTTAATAAATTTAAATACAAAAGATATCATGGAAACTGTTTCATTATTGGTTAGGCTTGAGGCTAAGCCAGGCAAAGAACAAAAAGTAGCTGATTTTATAAAAGGCGCCTTGTCTTTGGCACAACAGGAAGAGCAAACCATTCGTTGGTATGCGCTACAGATAGGACCTTCAACTTTTGGAATATTTGATACGTTTGAAACAGAGGAAGGAAGGGATGCTCACCTTGGTGGCGAAATTGCAAAAGCGTTAATGGCAAATGCGCCTGATTTACTGGCGAAAGCTCCGGAAATTGAAAAGGTAGCCATCATGGCCTATAAGTAATAATTATGATCAGAGAGTATACCGAAAATGCAACATCGGCACACTTTGTCATGCACAGCGGCAATAAACTGTTTTCTGGTAAAGGGTTGAACAAACCGGCTCCTTACCCCATCAATACTTTCGTGTACAATAAAGGGCCTGCCCAGGAAGTGGTGATAGACGAAATTGCTTATACAATGCCCGCGCGGTGCATATTGCCCCTGGTTTCAAACCAGCATTTTAGATTCGAACATCCTGAATCTTTAATTGCCTGGCAGTTCAACAGGGAATTCTATTGCATCGTTGATCATGACTCAGAAGTAGGGTGTGTAGGTTTTCTCTTCTATGGTATACAGCACCCAATGTTTATTACATTGGACGAGGAAGAGATCGAAGAAATTTCACATCTTGAAAAAGTATTTTCCAGAGAATTAACGCTGAAAGATAATTTCCAGGGAGAAATGCTTCGTACGCTTCTTAAGAGAATGATCATAAAGACAACAAGAATGGCCAGGCTCCAGTGCGAAAGCTATCAGCAATTCACAGCCGAGAAAATGGATATTATCAGAAAATTTTCGATGCTCCTCGAAAGCAACTTTAAACAACACCACGAGGTCAGCTTCTATGCAGGGCAACTGAACAAATCTCCGAAAACACTCAGCAATGTGTTTTCGCTTCTTAAACAACCAGCACCATCTGTTATTATCCGGAACCGCCTTGTTCTTGAAGCAAAACGTTATCTATATTATACGGAAAAGTCGGCAAAGGAAATAGCCTATCAGTTAGGCTTTGAAAGCCCCGCCCATTTCAGCAGATTTTTCAAGATGTATTCAGGGACAAACATTTCAGAATTCCGGAATCAGTAATAAAGGAAGTAATCTAATACAGTTAAAAATGTCAATCAGAGAATTTTTTAGTCCTGTAAATAAGTCATACAACAGTTGGGCGCCCTTTATTTTAAGAGTTATTGTAGGAATAGGCTTTTTTGCCCATGGATATGCGAAGTTAAGCAAGGGACCCGAAGGCTTTACAAAACTACTGCAACACGCAGGTGTGCCCATGCCGGAAGTGATGGCCTGGATGGCGATAATTGCGGAAGTAGTGGGTGGCCTTGCATTAATACTGGGAGCTTTCGTAAGTATTGTTGCTATTCCGTTAATTATAACTATGCTTACAGCATTAATTACTGTTCATTACAAATATGGATACAGTTCAATAAAGACCATCGGATTGGATGAAAACGGACCTAAATTCGGCCCTCCGGGTTACGAGATCAATCTGCTTTATATAGGCGCTTTAATAATGCTGATCTTTGTAGGGGCGGGTAAACTTTCTATTGATTCAATGATGACAAGGTCAGGAAAGAAACTCAGGTGATTATCCTGATCTCAGCTCTTATCCCAGTTATCGCTGATCTTCTTACCCGCAAATGCAGCGCCTCCTTCAATTTCATCACGATGCGTTTCGCCCCATTTGTGCATCTGGCAAATAAGCGGCAATAAAGTTTCTCCCAGGGGAGTGATATTATATTCTACACTGGGTGGATAGCCTTCCTGTTCTGTTTTAGAGATAATACCATGCTGCAGCAGTTCTTTCAACTGCAGGTTCAGTACACGCCTGTCGGCATCGGGCATCTGCCGCTGCAATTCGCCAGGGTGCCTAGTTCCTGTATAAATATGAAACAACAGCAGCACCTTCCATTTGCCGCTCATGACTTCCATGAACAATCCCAAACCGTTGTCCAGTACTATAGGTAATTTTTTCTGATACATGACGCATAAAATTACGAAAAGTGGCAAAATACTGCTGCTTATACCATACGCATAAATTTATGCGTACTTGTTTGGGTGTACTTCCCCACTGAATTTTGCGTAAAATATTATCAGATGAACATTGCAATCATTGGTGCAGGAAACATTGGCGGCACTTTAGCCGGGCAGTTGGTACAATTGGGTCACAAAGTATTTATCGCCAACTCAAGAGGCCCGGCTTCACTTTCGGCATTTGCAGAAGCTACCAGCGCCATTCCCGTAACGGTTCAGGAAGCGGTGCATAGTGGTGAAGTAGTGATCCTTTCTATTCCGTTTAAAGCAGTGGCAGAATTACCCAAAGACCTGTTTAAAGATGTGCCTGCCGGTATAGCTGTGGTGGATACCGGCAATTATTACCCTACTATCCGCGACGGAATTATTCCTCCTGTAGAAAATGGAATGCAGGATAGTGAATGGGTACAGCAAATGACAGGCAGAAAAGTAGTAAAAGCTTTCAACAGCATTTCGGCAAACAGCCTGCAACACGGCGGCCGCCCAAAAGGGAATGAAGACCGTTTTGCGCTATCCATAGCCGGGGATGATGTTCATGCAAAAAAGCTGGTTATGCAGCTGATCAATGAATTGGGTTTTGATGCCTACGATCAGGGCAGCCTGAAAAATTCCTGGCGGCAACAGGGCGGCACAGCTGTATATTGTACCGATCTCAAACTGCCTGACCTGATAGCGGCTATTGATGCACAGGGAACCGAATTTACACCTGAAATTCATAAGAGAAATGCGATAGCAAGAGAGGAAAGAGTGGCTGCTTATTTAAAAAGTCTGCAGCAAGGACAATGATCTTATTACTGAACAAATTATGGTTTTTCACATACATCTTTGTGGCACCATATTTGTCAACCGATGTTGCTACTTTAATTAATCCAGTATATGAAAACTACTTCACTTGTTTCTTCGCTGCTGCTCCTTGCTATTTTAGCCGGTTGTAAAAAAGATAAGGATGGTGCACCAGCTTCAAATCCAGCTCCTATTGACCCTACTAAGGTTAATTACAACGACTATGCAAAAGGGGGCGTTCACCTGGAGATCGTGAACTCCAACCCCGAAGATTACACCGACGATCAGTTGTATGTTAGTGTAATGGGAAGAGCTGCCAATGGCCAGGATGCTTTTATTGACATGAAGACAGGAAAAACGGTTTCCCTGAATAACCTGAACGCCCTGCCACAGGTGGTTAATCCCAACAACCCAACAGATGGCGGCAAGTTTATTGTTATGGCAACCAAAATGTCTGATATACCCGTTGACCCTGCCACAGGCCGTCATTCCATTCCCATTCCCTTTATTCAGAGTGGTCGTATTCTGTTTTCAATTGGCAAGCCCCTGTATTACTATGTTAATCCCGGTGGCACCAGCCTGGGTGCTCCTGTCAAGAGCACCAATAAAAACGACCAGAACTATGGGACCGTTTTTGATTTTATGGAATTCACCTATGGTAACAACAACGGCGGTGCACGGGTGTTTGTAACTGATCGCATTGCAAGGTTCAAATGGCACCCTGCAAAAAACAGGCGAGCTCATGAGCCATAAGAACACCATACAGGCCTGGCAGAATTTTAATAAGCCTGCTGACTACAACCAGTGCTACCGGCCACTTTTTCAGGACATCGTTAATCCACCTGCTATGGAAGATGCAGCTGGCAAAAAAGTATTTACTCAATCTGCTTCTTACCAAAAGTTTCAAACCTACATCGACAGCATCTGGGAATATTATAAAACCAAAGACCTGGTGATGATCTTAGGTAAAGGAAACGTAGGCAGTACAGATCAAAACAAAATTATTCGTGGACGGGTAGACGCCAACAACGTTTTCCATTTTACCCAAACAGATAATGGCAAAGTAAAAAGCGGAACCCTGAATATGAAACCTACCACATCTGATGTAATAGGTGGAAATGCGCCTACCGGCGTATTTAATAATTCTAATCAGGATGGACAACCAGGTCATGAATTGGATAATTCCCTGCATGTGACATTTGTGGCAGCCTTAAACCGCCATACCATCATCACCAATGCTGCGGATAACCAGATCCAATACGTTGAAGATGTTTCTAAATTCTACAAAATAGAACCTTACAACTATTACGCGGCATTCTGGCATACGCCCGGCGTATCGTACAAGAACCTGTCATATGGATTTTCTTATGACGACGTAGCTGAACAATCTTCTACCATCGTGGGTGATAACCCAGCCTATTGTACGTTGTATTTTGGGCCTGTTTCTAAATAAATAGTAAAAAGCTTACATAAGAAAAGCCCCCGTTCGCCACTTGGCATACGGGGGCTTTTTTATTGTTCAAACTAAACCAACCTCTTTGCATTTATAACGCCAAATCCCTTCCATTGTTCGCCCCAAAAAAGATAGTTCAAGAGCCTGCAAAAAAGGGTAGTATTTGCGCACCTTCGCTCAATAAAGCAGTAAACTATGAGCGCATACGTTCTTTCTTTTCAGCAAATAAACCGTACTTCCTTATCGGCTGTAGGCGGCAAAGGCGCTAACCTGGGTGAACTGTTGGGTATTGAAGGCATACAGGTGCCCGCCGGTTTTTGCGTTACTACGGAGGCTTATAAAAAAGTAACGGAAGGCAATCAGGAACTCAATAGTTTGCTCAATGAACTGGGTCTTATAAAAGCAGTTGAAAGAAAACGCATCAGCGAACTCAGTGCGACAATCCGTATGGTCATAGAAAGCATTCCCATTCCCAGGGAAATTGAAGCAGCCATTGAAAGCTATTTGAACGAAACCGACGCCTATGCAGTACGGTCAAGCGCCACGGCCGAAGACCTGCCCACCGCCTCCTTTGCCGGCCAGCAGGATACTTATTTAAACATCATTGGCAAGCAGGCCATTCTGCAGCACATCAGTCAATGCTGGGCTTCGCTGTTTACCGAGCGTGCTGTTATCTATCGCATTCAAAACGGGTTCAGCCACCGGCAGGTACACCTGGCTGTGGTGGTGCAACAAATGGTGTTCCCGCAAGCTGCCGGCATCCTATTTACTGCCGATCCTGTTAACGGTAACAGAAAAATTGTATCCATTGATGCCAGCTTTGGCCTGGGCGAGGCCCTGGTGGGCGGACTGGTAAATGCGGATAACTATAAAGTGCGTACTGGCGAGATCATAGAAAAGAAGATGGCTGCTAAAAAGCTGGCTATTTATGCCCTGCCAGCCGGGGGTACAAAAGAACAGGCAATTGACACAACGCAACAAAATGAACAAACGCTTACCAACGAACAGATCATTCAGCTGGAACAAATTGGCAGAAAGATAGAGACTCACTTTGGTTCCCCACAGGACATTGAATGGTGTTTGGTAAATGACTCATTTTATATTGTGCAAAGCCGGCCCATCACCACCCTGTTTCCAGTTCCCCAGGCTAATGACGGGGAGAATCATGTGTATGTATCCGTTGGTCATAACCAAATGATGACCGACCCCATGAAACCATTTGGGCTTGCGTTTTGGAACCTCACAACGCCCAAACCCATGGCTATTGCCGGGGGAAGATTGTTTGTTGATGTTACTGGTTTGCTGGCATCGCCTGCCACCAGGCAAACCATCTTACATACGTTTGGACAGGATCCGCTTTTGCAGGATGCCTTGCTGACCTTGCTGGAAAGAAAAGATTTTATAAAACTGCTGCCAGATGATGCGCCTGCGGGTAAAAACGAAAAAGCCATCACCACAGTAGGCTTTCGTACTCAAGTCAACAACGATCCGGCGCTTGTTGCCGGTTTCATCAGTAAGAGTGAAACCGACCTGGAAGCATTAAAACAAAACATTCAAACCAAATCAGGAACCGCGCTGTTGGATTTCATTCAGGAACATATTCAACAAACAAGAAGTTCGGCTGATCCGCAAAGTTTGAATGTGATCCTGGCTGCTATGGATGCTTCCTTTTGGCTCAATGAAAAAATGCAGGAGTGGCTGAATGAAAAAAATGTAGCCGACACCATCGCTCAATCTGTCCCCAACAATATTACTGCTGAAATGGGACTGGCTTTATTGGATGTGGCCGATGTGATTCGCCCCTACCCCGAAGTAGTTGAATATTTACAACAAACCACAAACGATAACTTCCTGGATGAACTGGTTCAACTAAATGGCGGGCAGCAGGCCCGCGAGGCCATTCAGGCTTATCTCAACAAATACGGTATGCGCTGTGCCGGTGAAATAGATATTACGCGCACCCGCTGGAGCGAAAAACCTATCACGCTGGTTCCCCTCATCCTCACCAACGTCAAAAATCAGGAACCAGGTGCAGGCGAGCGTAAATTTGAACAGGGGCTGCAGGAGGCTTTAAAGAAGGAACAGGAACTATTGTCCCGATTGAAAGAATTACCAGCTGATGAGCAAAAGGCAACGGAAACAAAACAAATGATCAGCCTCATCCGGAATTTTGCGGGTTATCGCGAGTATCCCAAATACGCCATAGTAAGTCGGTACTTCGTTTACAAACAGGCTTTATTAAAAGAGGCGGAACAACTGGTTCAGGCGAATGTGCTGTATGAAAAAGAAGATCTTTATTACCTCACCTTAGATGAATTGCGCGAAGTGATCAGTACCCATCAAATAGATTATCAGCTCATCAACCAACGGAAGCACGATTATCAATCCTATAAAAAACTAACACCGCCGCGTGTTCTCACCTCCGATGGTGAAATGGTTACGGGCCGGTACAAACGCGAAAACCTTCCCGCCAATGCCCTTGCAGGGCTGGCCGTTTCCTCGGGCATTATTGAAGGGCGGGCCAGGGTTATTGTAAACATGCAGGATGCCGAATTACAGGAAGGCGACATCCTGGTTACCGCCTTTACCGACCCCAGTTGGACTCCTTTGTTTGTTTCCATAAAAGGGCTGGTTACTGAAGTGGGCGGCCTAATGACCCATGGGGCCGTAATAGCCCGGGAATATGGCTTACCGGCTGTAGTGGGCGTTGAAAATGCTACCAGCCTTATTAAAGACGGGCAGCGCATTCTCGTAAATGGCACCGATGGCTATATTGAAATTCTTTAAATAGCCTCCACCCTACCGGGGGGAGGTTGGTGGGGGGCCTACTGCACTTCAATAACAGCGTGCCGGATGGTGGCGTGGTAACCGCCTTCATATCCGTGCCGGGATGAGTCAATAGTGCCCCTGATCAAAACAGTGCGGTTGCTCATACTGTCGCGGCCCGTTGTTTTGGAACGCTTGGCCTCCACCCAAATGCGGCCCGTCCAATCATATAATTTATTATCCGGAACCGGTTGCATCTCTGGTTGCAGCGACATCTGCTCAAATCCACAAACGTAATAGCCCCGAATGGCTACTTTTTTATTCTGATAGCTGCCAATAGAGTCCAGTACATTTTCCAGCGGCACCCTGGAATAATCGCTTTGTAGATTTTTAGAATGACTACAGGATTGAATGAGTAATACGGTTGGTATTAATACTTTGGATATTAAGGATTTCCTGATCAAAGGATACGATTAAAAATTGCGCTATAATACGCAATTTTTGGCAAGGAGCCAATGGGGGGTAGTACCCGTGAAATTCACGGTTTTTGCATAAAATGCACGTCTGGCCTTGGTTTTCCGTCACTTTTTCCTTAATTTACTTTAAATGATTGCTCACCAAAACAATGCCGTATGAATAAAAAAGTGGCCGATGTACTGCTTCGTAAAGGAAGCGATATTACTACTGTTTCTCCGGAAACAACCGTGTTGGAAGCGCTCCATATCATGGCCGATCAGAATATCGGTTCCGTGATGGTTTTGCAAGATGGCCACTACCTGGGCATTGTTACAGAACGTGATTACTCGCGCAAGGTAGTTCTTAAGGGAAAATCTTCTACCGACACAAAAGTATCGGAGATCATGTCATCCGATCTGCCGCGTGTTACTGCACATGATTCTGTTGACTATTGCATGCAGTTAATGTCTGACAAAAACATCCGTTACCTGCCCGTTTTCGATGAGAACCAGGTAACCGGTATCATTTCCATCAATGATGTGGTAAAAGAAACGATCCTGTCGCAACAGGAAACCATCACCCAGCTTAAAGACTATCTGCACTCAAGTCTATAAGAGAAGCAGCAACAAATTAAAAGGCCCGACGGTAACGTCAGGCCTTTTGTATTATTTTGAGCAAGCTGAAAGCTGTAAGCTGTAAGCTTTAAGCTGCAAGCCGCAAGCAATACACCGCAACGCGGCAACGCCCTAGCTCAGAACAAAGAACATAGAACATAGAACTAAGAACTAAAAACTTATTCCTCCTCCTTTTCAGTTACAACAACAAGGTCATCAACCGAAACAGTAATCGGCATCAATCCTAATTGAACTACAGCTTTTTTACCACGTAACTCTTTTACTTCTCCTACCTGGTGGTTCTTTTTCATCAGCACTTTATCACCTACCTGTACTTCGCCACCTACCTCATCGTATTTGGAATTGAGCTTTTTCTTTACCTTTTCGTTCACCTGCTTTTGGTGTTGCTTGAACAACAACGCATGCATTTGTTTGATCAGTTCTTTCTTATCATCCTGCGCTTCGGCTTTCTTCCAGTCAAACACCAGTTGTTTCAACTTGCGCTCCATATCTTTTAAGAAAGCAATGCGGTCTTCGGTGATGCGGTTCTGATGTTTCAATATCTCTACCTGTTGCTCGTGCCTTTCTTTATTGATCACCTGCTGCATTTCTTTTTGCAGCTTTTCATTTTCTTTGATCAGCTTCGACAGTTCCTTTTCCTTCTTCTCAATTTCACGCTGGTCCTGCTCGGCCCGGTTCAATAATTTATCAAGGCGAAAATGGTCTTCATCCACCAGCTTGCGCGCACGTTCTATCAACCGTTTATCAAGTCCAATGCGTTCTGCAATAGAAAACGTATACGAACTACCAGGTTTACCTACCGTTAGTTTATACAACGGCATCAGGGTCTTTTCATCAAAGGCCATGGCACCGTTGATGATGCCGGGTGTTTTGTTGGCCATTACCTTCAGGTTCAGGTAGTGCGTGGTAACAATACCCATTGAATGTTTATGACCCAGTTCTTCCATGATCACCTCGGCAAAGGCGCCACCCAAATTAGGGTCGCTACCGCTACCCAGCTCATCAATAAAGAACAGGGTTTTACCATTGGCATTTTCAATAAAATGCTTCATGTGCAACAGGTGGGAGCTGTATGTACTCAACTCAAATTCGATACTCTGCGTATCGCCTATATGGATCATGATCTGCTTAAAGATGCCAAACACCGAATTAGGGTGTGCGGGCACCAGCAAACCACTTTGTATCATCAGTTGCGAAAGCCCTACCGTTTTCATGGTAACTGTTTTACCACCGGCGTTGGGTCCTGAAATTACCAGGATGCGCCTTTTTTCATCGAGCATAACATCAACCGGGATGGTTGGTTTCTTCGATTTCTGATGGTATAAATACAGCAGGGGGTGATAGGCCTGTATCAGTTGCACATGCGCTTTATCCTGCAGCATGGGGAAGTTACCATTCATATCCAACGCCAGCTTTGCCTTGGCTTGTATAAAATCGTATTCACCCAATACCTGGTGCCAGGTTTTCAGCAACGGGGCGTACATGGACAGTTTAGCCGTGAGCTGTTGCAAAATGCGGTGCACTTCGCGACGTTCTTCATTTTCAAGCCCAAAGATCTCGTTGTTCAGCTCAATGGTTTCTTCCGGTTCAATATACGAAGTACGGCGGGTATCGCTTTCACCATGCAGAATACCTTTTACCTGCCGTTTTTGTTCTGCCACAATAGCCACCACCCGGCGGCCGTTGAGGAAGGCCTCATCAATATCTGCGGTATAACCTGCCTTGCTTAGTTTTTGAACGATCTTGTCGAACAGGCGGCGTAACTCGGTACGGCGCCGGTACAGGCTGCTGCGAATACGCGCCAGGTCTTCGGATGCATTGTCTTTTACCTCGCCATTTTCCAGCAGCACATCGTCTATCAATTCCATGATCACCTTTTCATAATAGGTGTCACCAATCACTTTTACCAGGGCCGGATAGGCCAGCCGGCGGTCTGCATCGAACCAGCGGAAAATGTTTGAAATGCTTTCGGCCAGCTTGCGTATTTGAATAAACTGGTCGCCGGTAAGCATAGCGCCGCTAATGCCCAGTAACCGTAATTCTTTGGCCAGGTTCAGCACGTAATCGTTAGGGAAATACATGCTGTGTTCTATCAATAATTTGTATTCGTGGCTTTGTTGTAACTCCAGCTCAATAAATTCTTTGCGGGTATGAATGCGCAGGTCCTGCGATTTGCTTTTGGCATACTCCGTTTTACTATGCTCTTCCAGCAGAGCCTTTACTTTATCAAACTCCAGTTGTGATAACGCCGTTTCAGGAAAAAACTTCATATAATAACTCTTCTCGAACCGGCAAAGGTACTATAGTTTTTTGGTTGTGGGCAATGAATACCCTATTATCTGGAACCGGGTGGCCTATAAAGCGCTGCCGGGAACAGGTTTTTTCACAATTTCCATAATGAAATATATCACAAAAATAACCTGAATTACCAGAAAGGAAAGCAATCCAATAGCCGCCCAGGGCACCGCATTCCATGCGCTGAATTCAACGTAACTCCGCTTTCCTTCTAAAGGCGCCAGCAAACACCCGATTAAAATATTAGAGAGCAAAATATGTGGAACAGCAATGAAGAGATTAATGACATCGTGCCGGTACCGGATGGTTTTATACAAGCCAAACGTTACCAGTAAGAAACCGGCCAGTCCCCGCAAGGCAGAAAACCCTGCAACAACATAATAGGTATCGTGCAAGTGAAGATCCAGCGATCCGGATACGGTCAATGACCATACGTACATAAATAAAACCGGTAGAATCAAACTGTTTTCAACCTTTTGCATAGGCAGGCTTTTTTACAAGCTGTATAATGAAGTAGACCAGAAATATAACCTGAACCAGCAAACAAACTTCGGCGCACAGCATTTTCAATTGATTCCTGAATAGCAATGCATCCAGATCGGCAGTGGTAAAATTACCAGCTGCAGAACCGCCGCTCACAAATCCTAATCCCAGGAATATCCCTAACAATAACACCGTTAAAAGGATGTATGTTAAGATAAATTTTTTATTTAACACCTGGCGCCGGCGGCGAATGCTTTTAAGAAGAAAAACAACAATAAGCAACCACCCCGCAAAACTCCCTGCTACATAAGAATTGGGTATGATATGGTAAGTATCATTGTATTGAACGTCGGTACTCATGGCCCCATACTTTGATGCACTTAAAAACAGCAAAATAAGTACCGGCCAAAACAGGATATTTTCGATCTTTTTCATAATTGCGCTACATAGCAGGGCGTAATATTACTACAGTCAATTTGATCCTACAACCCATTTCAATACATTTACTAAAAATAATATGTTATATTTTACCCGGTTACCCTTTTTAAACCTTGCAGGCAGCGGCCGGTCTGACCTACAAATCAATTGCACACAATGAAGCATCTTTTACCCGGAGTGCTTATTCTTTTAGCATCAGGCACTTTGAAAGCACAAACCCATCATAATTTTTCCGATTCAACCGGTTTACCCGGCGATAATTTCAGTTTACCCGGCGCCCTCGACCTGTTTAAAAAAGCAGCCTCACCCGAAGATTTTGAAAAACTGCTTAATGCTGAAGACAGCAAGGTAAACAACCTGGATCTTAACGAAGATGGCAACACCGATTATATAAGAGTAGTTAGCAAACGCGATAACGACGTACAGATCTTTGTACTGCAGGCGCTGGTTTCTGAAACCGAAAGCCAGGATATTGCCGTGATTGAGCTGGAAAAAAGCGGCAACGACAATGCCGTGATTGACATAGTGGGTGATGAAGATATTTATGGGGAAGAAAAGATTGTAGAACCCGAGGAAGCAGGCACTTCGTTTAACGAAGGTACCACCAGCCTGGCTGGCGGCCCCAATATGGAAAGCGCCAACCCCTTCTCCCCTACTGGTATTGTAGTGAACGTTTGGGCCTGGCCATGTGTTAGATATGTATACGCACCTTCTTATGTAGTTTGGGTATCGCCTTTTACCTGGCGTACCCGCCCGGTTTGGTACCGTCCCTGGCGGCCGCTGGCCTGGAGCGTTTACCGCCCTATGCGTTACCGCTACCGCGCTCACTACGCAGTGGTTACTACCCGCCGCGTAGTAGTGGCGCCACGAATTTATAAACCCATGCGCGTTACCTCTGTTACTGTAACCAAACGCCATACCGCTGCCGTGAACAATTACCGCGTAACCCGCAAAACCACCACCGTTCAGGGCCCGCATGGCAGAAAATACAGCAGAACCACTACTACTGTAAGACGACGCAGGAGATAAGCGTGGAGCTTTTGTTGTTCAAAATTTTTGAAGTAGGAAGTAAGAAGTTCGCGAAATTTCATACTTCCTACTTCTTTTTTCTTACCTCCTACCTCCTATCTCTTACTTCTTACCTCCCCTGTCAACTTGTTAACATGTCAACTTATCAACTCCTTAACTTTACTTTTGTAATTCATTAACATCTGCCACAACAATACCCGCGTATATAAAGGTGATTAAAAAAAATACAATGATACATCTGTTAAAACAACATGGAATGAAGGTCTTTCTTACAGGTGTGCTGGTAACAATAGTCACATTGTTTTCCTGCGCACAAAAACAAAACGCAAAAAAGAACATCAGCAAGGATATGACAACAACTACAAATACGGTGAACACGGCAACCGATACGGCCACCTTTGGTACCGGTTGTTTTTGGTGTACAGAGGCGATCTTTCAGGAATTAGAAGGGGTGATCAAATCAACATCAGGGTACAGCGGCGGAACCGTTGCCAACCCAACCTATAGAGAAGTATGTACCGGCAATACCGGCCATGCAGAGTGTATTCAGGTGGTGTATGATCCTAAAAAGATCACGTATGATGAGCTGCTGGAAGTTTTCTGGAAAACCCACGACCCTACCACCCTTAACAGGCAGGGCGCCGACGTAGGTACGCAATACCGTAGTGTGATCTTTTATCACAACAACGAACAAAAACAAAAAGCCGAAAAATACAAGGCCGAGCTCAATAAAAGCGGCGCCTTTAACGACCCCATTGTAACGGAGATCTCTCCCTATACCAAATTCTACGCCGCTGAAAACTACCACCAGGATTATTACAACCAGAACGGTGATGAGCCGTACTGTAGAATGGTTATTCAGCCTAAAGTGGAGAAGTTTGAGAAGGTGTTTAAGGGGAAGTTGAAGCATTAGTTGACCAGTTGATCAGTTGACGAGTTAACATGTTAATACAAGATCAAAAAAAGGCGAGGTTCCTATTAATTGGAGTCTCGCCTTTTTTACTGGTGAACTGGTTAACCGGTTAACTGGTCAACTATTTCTCAATAACCGTTCTCCTCAACTCCAACAGATTCAACCCATCCGGCGAAAAATGCTTCACTTTACGATGCACCAACCTCACCACCTCATCATAAAACAACGGTACCACCGGCGCGTCATCAATTACCAGCTGATCCATTTGCTGGTATAATTTATAACGCAGGCTATCGTTTTCTGTTACCATGGCCTGGTCGTATAAGGCATCAAACTTAGGATTATTATAACGGGTGTAGTTAGGCGGGGCGGGGTTGCCGCCATAAAATACGCTCAGGTAATTTTCTGCTTCCGGAAAATCGGCAATCCAACTGCCACGAAAGAACAACGCTTCTGATTTGGCCGTTTGTTCCAGTAACAAACTTTTGGGTATTACTTCTATCTGAATTTTGATTCCTACTTCCTCCAACTGACGTGCAATAAAACCGGCAATATCACTGTAAATAGGAATGGTCAACAGCTTTATTACCGGCAAACCTTCCCCATCGGGAAAACCCGCCGATTGTAACAGTTGGCGCGCTTTACCAGGGTTGTAGGAATAGCCTTTCACCACACTGCTGTCGAAAGAAGGCAAACCGGCAGGTATAAACCCGCTTTCGGCCGGCATTCCTTTCGAATTATACAGGTACATGATCATCTTGCGCCGGTTGAACCCATAATTAATGGCCTGCCTAACCGCTTTCATCCGCAAGGGGGAGTTGGCCACCAGCGGATTGTCTTTATCCATTAAAATACCCAGGTATTCCGTATTCAAATAAGAGTGTTTCGAAAGTATGATCTTCCCCTGCCAGTCTGGTCGCAATTGTCCTTTTTTGGTTAAAATTTCATCTTTGAACGAAGCATCAATGTCATTGATAAAATCCAGTTCGCCCTGCTGGAATAACAGAAATTCGGTAGCCTTGCTGTCGAAAAAGGTGATCTTAATGCCATCGAGGTAAGGCAGGGGTTTGCCGGCGCTGTCACGTTCAAAATAATGTTCATTCTTCTGCAGGATCATGGCCTGCCCTTCTTCCCAGGCTTTGAATTTGAACGGACCGGTACCACAGGGATGGCTGCGAAAATCAGCCCCGTATTTAGCGATCACTTCTTTAGGCACAATACTGCAGTATTGCATGCTTAATAAACCCAGAATAGGCGCAAAAGGCGTTTTTAAGGTGAGTTGAAAGGTAGAATCGTCCAGCGCTTTAAAGCTGTCTTTATCCTCTACACGGTCGTTAAAGATCCAGGCGCCGCTGCTGGCGGTAGCGGGGTCAATAATGCGGCTGAAGCTATAGGCTACATCGGCTGCCGTTAATGCGCGGCCCTTGCCCTGGGGAAAGGCCTCGTTATCGTGAAAAAAAACACCGGGGCGTAAATGAAACGTGTATACCTTGCGGTCAGCCGAAACTTCCCAGCGGTAGGCCAGCGAAGGAACTATCTGCAGGGCATCGTTGGTTTCCACCAGGGTATTGTACAACTGGTGAACCGCCCAAATGATAGCCTGGTTTTTAGCAAAAGCCGGGTCAAGGGTGGCAATACCCGTAGTTTCATTGTAATGAAATACCTGTTTATTACCGCTTGTACGACTACCGCATGAAATAAATAAAATCGCGCCCAAAAAGACAGCAAAAAATATA
>CBIMFG010000003.1:0-19335 GCA_966243125.1 uncultured Niastella sp. | reverse complement strand
GGTCAACTGGTTAACTGGTCAACACCCCCATTATCCTTCAATCCAATACCAGAAAGCTGCAGTCGTAGCGATTCATTGATCAAAAAGAAGATCTTTTCCGCAGCGGCCTGGTAGCGCAATCCTTCCGGCCGAATGTTGGAAATACAATTACGCGATTCATCGGTTAACCCCGGTGCAGGCCGGTAGGTAAGGTATGCCCCTAAGCTATCGGGCGAACTTAAACCTGGCCGTTCCCCAATTAATACAACCACCAGCTTTGCCTGTAACAAATAGCCGCATTCATCACCAATAGCTACGCGCCCTTCCTGTACTATACAAACAGGCGCTACCGATAAACGGGCGTTGTCAAAAAGCGGGCGTAATAATTTCAACACCGAAATAGCGTGGTTATTGATGGCCGTGGCAGATAATCCATCAGCCAGCACCAGGCAAACATCATAACCGGTACTGCCGAACTCATGCAACTGCGCTGTGGATCTTGCATGCAGCCGCCGGCCACGATCGGGATATTGCAGGTATTCGCTGCGGCTGGCAGCCCGGGTAGTTAAGGTAAAAGCAGCCTGTTGTAAGGTTTGCAGTTCCTGTAATAACATCGCTTGATCCAATACGGCATATACGGCATCCCGCGCATTCGCATGTGCCAGCCTGAACGCTAAAAGCGATTGCAACGGTTCAGCCGTTCCGGTTCTGCCCAAGGCTATACGAGCGGCTGTAAATTCCTTTAAAGACGCCCACTCATCGGGTTGTACTATCGTTTTTTGAATATGCATAGTTTTTTAGTTCTATGTTCTTTGTTCTATGTCTATGTTCTTTGTTCTTAGTTTTGATTTCACTTTGTAATTTTTCATTCTTCATTTTTCATTCTTCATTTCTCTGCCTACTGCCCTTCTATCAACTGTAACAACTTATGCCTGTTATTTACAGGCAACAGCGTTCCTTCTTCGCTAAAAATTCCTTGCTTTACCAACCATTCCTCAAACTCAGGCGCGGGCCGTAACCCTAACACCTTGCGTACATACAAAGCATCATGAAAGGAGGTGGATTGATAATTCAGCATAATATCGTCTGCACCGGGAATACCCATAATATAATTACAACCGGCTACGCCCAATAAAGTAAGCAGGTTGTCCATATCATCGGGATCGGCTTCGGCATGGTTGGTATAACAAACATCCACGCCCATAGGCAGTCCCAGCAGTTTGCCACAAAAATGATCTTCCAGCGCCGCTCTGATGATCTGTTTGCCATCGAATAAATATTCGGGACCAATAAAACCTACTACGGTATTAACCAGCAAGGGTGAGAATTTTCTGGCAACTGCATAGGCCCTTGCCTCACAGGTTTGCTGATCAACACCTTCATGCGCATTGGCTGATAATGAACTCCCCTGTCCCGTTTCAAAATACATCACGTTATTGCCCAGTGTGCCGCGTTGTAACGACAACACCGCTTCATACGCTTCCTGCAACAACGACAGGTTTACCCCAAAACTTTTATTGGTCTTTTCGGTACCGCCAATGGATTGAAACACCAGGTCGAGCGGTGCTTTTTGCTGCACCAGCTGTAAGGAAGTAGTAACATGGCACAACACACAACTTTGTGTGGGAATATTAAATCGTTGAATGATGGCATCCAGCATGTGCAACAGCGTTAGCACATGAGCGGGTGAATCAGTAGCCGGGTTTATCCCAATCACCGCATCACCGCTGCCATATAACAAACCATCTACCATACTGGCTGCAATTCCTTTGGGATCATCTGTGGGGTGATTGGGTTGCAGCCGTACCGACAAACGCCCTTTTAACCCCAGCGTATTGCGAAAGCGGGTAACCACTTTACATTTTCTGGCTACGCTTATGAGGTCCTGGTTGCGCATGAGTTTTGAAACAGCCGCTACCATTTCAGGTGTTAACCCCGGCGCCAGTTGTTGCAAGGTGATAGTATCAGCTGCATCGCTCAATAACCAGTCGCGAAACTGACCTGTGGTAAAATGCGCGATGGGTGCAAAGGCCGCCGCATGGTGTGAATCAATGATCAGCCGGGTAACTTCATCCTGCTCATAGGGAATAACAGCTTCCTGTAGAAATGCCTTTAACGGAACATCGGCCAGCGCCAGTTGCGCCGCCACCCGTTCTTTATAATCTGCAGCCGCCACACCCGCCAACGCATCACCTGACCTGAAGGGACTGGCTTTTGCTAACAGGTCTTTTAGTGTGTTGAATGTGTAAGTATGGTTTTGTATGGTAAAACGGTAAGCCATATAAAAGACAGCTTTAAGCTTCAAGCTGTAAGCTATAAGCAACACAGAACTAAGAACTAAGAACTGGTTTCCTAAAGATCACAAACAGTATCATTAATAAAGCCAGTGCTCCAAAGAAAATCAAAGACAACAAGAGATTGTAGTAGACAATAGCTACCAAACAAACAACCCCCAGCACCAAAGCAATCCCGGGAAACCAGGGATACAAAGGTACTTTGAAAGGCCGTTCCAGCCCCGGTTGTGTACGCCGCAATACAAATAAGCAGATCATGCTGATGATGTACATTACCACGGCGCCCAGGGCGCTTAATGTAATTACATCGCCGGTATTGAAAACACATAAAGCAATAATGCCAACAGCCCCACCTGCTATCATGGCCACATGCGGCGTTCTGTGTTTTGTATTCACCCTTGCCAGTACTTGTGGTAAATAGCCGTCGCGGGCCACAGCATATAACTGCCGGGAATAACTGATTATAACGCCATGAAAGGACGACACCAGCCCAAACAAACCAATACCGGCAAATACTTTCGTCCAGCTGTTTTGTTTTCCCAACACTGCGCTAATTGCTTCGGGCAAAGGATAATCAATGCGGGCCAGCGTATGCCAGTCGGTAACCCCACCTGTAAAGAACATAACCCCAAATGCCAATAACACCAGGGTTACAATACCATAAATATAACCGCGGGGAATGGTACGTTGCGGGTCTTTCACTTCTTCAGCTATCATAGCTACTCCTTCAATGGCCAGGTAAAACCAAATGGCAAAGGGCAATGCGGCAAAAACGCCACCCCAGCCAAACGGCATGGTATCGCGGTTAAAATTCTCCCATTTAAAACCGGGCGCCACCACGCCCATGAACAACAGCAGTTCGGCCACTGCCAGTATGGTAACAATGAGCGAAAACACCACCGACTCCTTGATGCCTAAAAAGTTGATAATAGTAAACACAACATAACTACCAATGGCCACTGCCAGCACCGGCAGGGCGGGCGCCAGAAAATGCACATAACTGCCCAACGCAAAAGCAACTGCCGGTGGCGCCAACAGAAATTCAACCAGCGTGGCATAGGCAGCTATCAATCCACCTACAGGGCCTAACGCCTTATAGGCATAGGCAAAGGGGCCGCCAGCCTGCGGAATGGCTGCCGTTAACTCGGTAAAACTGAAAATAAACGTTACGTAAAAAACTGTGACCAGGATGGTAGCTATCAGAAAGCCGCCCGTTCCGGCAACGGCCCAGCCAAGGTTCCAGCCAAAATATTCGCCGGAGATAACCAAACCAACCGCCAGCGCCCACAGGTGCACTGGTTTTAATACTTTTTTTAATGAAGGGTTGCCATGCATGCAATTAGTTTTAATAGATAGCAGGAAGCGTTTGGGCAACAACCGTAGATATTACTAAAAATACAAACTTTTGTGATTAGATTCGCTGCCTTATTGGGGATCGTAATTTGCATTCTTTACTACTTCAAAATTTATTATCTATGAGATTGCTTCTGTACATTTCTTCATTCATCGCTTTTACTTTAGTAAGCTTTACCCGTATGCAGCAGAAACAAAAGATCGTTTTCTTTGGTGATTCTATTACACAGGCCGGCGTATCGCCCACCGGGTATATAACAGTGCTGGGCAACCTGATAGCACAAAAAGGACAGAAAGATCAATATGAATTAATAGGCGCCGGTATTGGCGGTAATAAAGTGTACGACCTTTATCTGCGGATGGAAGACGATGTGCTGGCGAAGAATCCCACCACAGTGGTGATTTGGGTAGGCGTAAATGACGTATGGCATAAAAAAGGCGGCACTGGTACCGATGCGCCCAAATTTGAACAATTCTATAATGCCATTATAAAAAAGCTACAGGCAAAAAATATAAAAGTGATCCTGACCACACCAGCTACCATTGGGGAAAAAACTGACTTCTCCAACGAGCAGGATGGCGATCTGAACAAATATGCCAACATAGTTCGTTCCGTTGCTGCCAAAAACAACTGCCCGCTGGTTGACCTGCGCAAAGCCTTCCTGGCCTATAACCTGGCCAACAACCCCGAGAATAAAGAAAAAGGCATCCTCACCTCCGATGGCGTTCACCTGAACGACAAAGGCAATACGCTGGTGGCCGAAGAAATGGCAAAAGTACTGGTGAAATAACCATTCCCACATTAATTTGTTACTATATAAGCTGCAACATGACAATCACAAATGCGTTATGTTTGCAGCTTTACTATGACTAAACCAAACACCATACGGGTGGCCCTTCTAGATCTGTATGAGGGCCAGGTAAATGAGGGCATGCGCTGCATCAGGGACATCCTGCGGCAGTATGGTAAAGCGCATGGCATAAACCTGGTAGTCGCAGAATTTAACGTGCGGCTTAATTGCGATTTGCCTGATTTACATCACGATATATACATTTCTTCCGGCGGCCCAGGGTCGCCCCTGGCTACTGACGCCCAATGGGAACGCCTGTATTTTGACTGGATCCACGAAATGGAGCAATACAACCAGTTAACCCCAGGCCCTAAAAAACATGTTTATTTTATTTGTCATTCTTTTCAGCTGGCGGTTCGTTATTTTAAAGTGGCCCAGGTAACCAAACGCAAATCCACCGCTTTTGGCGTTTTTCCCGTTCATATGCAGCCCGAAGGCAACAACGAACCTATTTTCAGCAACCTGCAGGATCCATTTTACGCCGTTGACAGCCGCAATTTTCAGGTGGTGGAACCTGACCATGACCAACTACAGCGTATAGGCGCTTCAATTTTAGCTATTGAAAAAGAAAGGCCGCATGTACCGTTGGAGCGCGCCATCATGGGGCTGCGGTTCAATGATTATATGGTGGGCACCCAGTTTCATCCCGAAGCAGATGCTCCCGGTATGAGCCGTTACCTGCAACGGGAAGACAAAAAACAAATGGTCATTAAAAACCATGGGTTCGAAAAATGGCAATCCATGATCGAGCAACTGAATGACCCGGATAAGATCTTATTTACATACTCCAATATACTTCCCAACTTCCTAAATATGGCAATTGAAGAAAGAAAGTTAGAAGGCAGGGAAATGAAGAATGATGAATGAAAAACAGAGAAATGAAAAATTGAAAACCCAAAACACAGAACAAAGAACTCTGAACCTGGAACTTGAAACTTGGAACTCGGAACTCGGAACCTGAAACTTCGTAACTTGCTATTCAAAATTGAAACAGCATGGTTCCTGAGATCCGGAAAGCGTTTAACGAGTCATTTACCGAGCAACAATACGAAGCCTTCTTAAAAGAACTGCATAATAAATACCCCGGCGCCATTGAATTCAGGCTCTCAGAAACACCCGTTTTTGTAGATAAAGCTTTTGCCGATAAAATGATAGATGCCTGTGAGCACATCATTGATGTGATCACCGATCCGGAATTTAAAAAAATGACCGACGCGGCCATACCACCCAATGAATATGTTCCCAACGAAAGCGATCGCTGCGACATGCTTTGTTTTGATTTTGGTATTTGCTGGAACGAAGAGAAAGAACCCGAACCCCGCTTAATTGAAATGCAGGGCTTCCCTACCCTGTTCGGTTTTCAGGTATATTACCCTGATCTTTTTAGAGAATACTTTCCTATACCGGATAATTACAGTCAATACCTGAATGGGCATACCCATGAAAGTTATATACAGTTATTAAAAGAAGTGATTGTGGATGATATACCGGTTGAGAATACTATTCTGCTGGAAATAAAGCCACACGAGCAAAAAACCCGTATCGACTTTTATTTAACCCAGGAATATACCGGTATACAACCCGTTTGCATTACCGAACTCATACAGGAAGGCAAAGACCTGTACTATATGCGTGATGGCAAAAAAACAGCCGTAAAGCGCATTTATAACCGCGTTATCTTTGATGAGCTGCTGGCAAAGAAAGAATCATTAGGCAACTTTTGCGATATTACCCAGGACCTGAATGTTCAATGGGTGCCGCATCCCAACTGGTTTTACCGCATCAGCAAATACACCCTGCCTTTTTTGCACCACCCCTACGTACCTACTACTTACTTTTTAAACGAAATAAAACAAATACCACCCGACCTGGAGAATTATGTATTGAAACCATTGTTCTCCTTTGCCGGCCAGGGCGTGCTGATTGATGTAACACGGGAAGATATTGAAAAGATAACCGATCCGCACAACTGGATCTTACAAAGAAAAGTTGATTACGCGGCTATTATTGAAACACCCGATGAACCGGCCAAAGCCGAGATCAGGATCATGTATGTTTGGAAAAAAGGCTGGGACCGTCCACAACCTGTTATTAACCTGGCCCGTTTAAGCAAAGGAAAAATGATTGGCGTAAGCTATAACAAGAACAAACAATGGGTAGGTGGCAGCACCTGCTTTATTGAACGATAAATAAATAATTATGCAACACATCAACGAGGTTAAAGGCAAAGAAATTGTACCGGGTTTATATGGCCGGTTTGTACATGGCGATACCATGACGTTATCGTTTGTAGATATTCAACCCGGCGCCATACTACCTGAACACAGCCATCCGCATGAACAAATAACTTATATACTGGAAGGTGAACTGGAAATGGTGATTGGCGGTGAAAAAATGTTATTAACGCCTGGCATGGTTCATGTTATTCCCGGCAATGTACCGCATAGCGCCGTTGCTCGTACTTTTGTTAAAGTGTTAGACGCGTTTTCTCCTGTGAGAGAAGACTATAGAGTTTAAATTCTTAGTTCTATGTTCTTAGTTCTGTGTTTGAAAACATAGAACTAAGAACTCAGAACTAAAGAACTATTCTTCCGGTGCATTCTTCATTTTACCAAGTACCGCATAAGCATTTTTCGTAACCACCTGCATATTCTTTAACTCAGTATTTTTTGAATTGACCGCTACGCGATCTTTTTCCCGAATACTTGTTTCTACGTTAACCAGTTGAAAATTGTTTTTACCATTGGCCTGTACAATGTATTGCTGATTGCCATATCGTACTACTGCTTCTTCGGGCACGGTTAATGAGGGAACGTTTTCAAGATGAATGGTGGCATTCAGGAACATACCCGGTAACAGGTTGCCGGGTCTTTTTATAAAATGACAATGAATAACACCGCTGCGGTTCACATCTACGTTACGCGTAACCAATATCACTTCACAATCGTATTCCTGTGCTGGTTCATCAACAAACGATACGCGTACCAGTTGCCCTATTTTTATCTTAGGCATATCTTTTTCAAAAACAGTGAGGGCCGCATGAATATCATCAGGATTGATCAGTTCAAACAACACATCGGTGGCATTTACAAACTTGCCAATGTTTACATTCACCTTGGATACAAAACCATTGATGGGTGAATACATGGGAACGCTGCGCGAAATGTTGTTCTCATTTAATGAACCGGGGTTGATATTGATCAGCCGCAGCTTTTCTGCAAAGCCTTTTACCAGCACTTTCTGCGAAGCAAAATCGCTCTGTACCTGTTGAAAGGTTTTGGCAGCGCTTACCTGTTGTTCGCTCAATTCCTTCTGGCGGTCATACTCCTGCTGCAGAAACTGTAAGCGTGCTTGCGCCATCAGGTAATCCTGTTGTAATTGCACCAGACCCTGATCTTCAATAACCCCAATTACCTGTCCTTTATTTACATGCATACCGGGTAACAGCGTGGTATGTTTTAAATAACCACCCAGGGGAAAACTTACCGATACAATATTTTGCGGCGGCACATCAACCAGTCCGTTTACTTTTAAAACATCGTTCAGGTTTTGCGCTTGCACCGCGCCCGTTTCAATACCGGCATTTTTTATTTGCGCATCGGTTAAGGTCACGGTATTGGCATCTTCTTCTTTTGGGGTTTCCTCCGGTTTATCGGCCAATGAGCAGGCTGCGCAGCACAATAAAACAGTTATATATAAAAACAGGTTCTTCATGTAGTGATCATTTTCCGGTTAAATATTCCAATTCAATAATCGTGTTGTTCAGGGCATGTATCGCCTGCAGATAGCTAAGCTCTATGTTCACAGCATTGTTCATTTGCAGGGTCCACTCCACATAACTTACATCGCCTTTTTCAAAACCAAGACGGGCATTACGGGTTATTAAAGCCGCTTGTTGTATGCCGGTTGTTTCGTAATACTGTACCTGCGCATTGTATTTTTTATACGCTTCATGTAACTGCTGCCATTGAATAGCGAGGTACTGACTGGTGGCATCTACCTCCATACGGGTTGTTTGTTCCTGCAACTGACCGGCCTTAATTTTTGCCTTTACTGCTTTATTAAAAATGGGCAGGGCAACTCCTAATTGATAAATATTAAAACGCTCTCCACCGCCATAATACTTTTGCGTAACCCCATCCTTTGTTTGGTAACCGATTATAGACTGATTGCTATAGCCTACCATAAACTCCGGGTTCAACTTTGCTTTTTCTATGTTGGTTTGCGCAGCGTTTACTTTTACCTGCCGCTGTTGTAATTGTACCGCCGGGTGATCAGCAACAGCAAGTGTATCTATTAGTTGCTGATGCTCTTTTTTCAAAGCATGATATTCCGGCAACAACATGTCCTTTGTATTCAACAACCATTGCAGTTGTTGTTGTTCTATCCGCAGATCGGCTTTTACCTGTTCCTGTTGCAGCTTCAATTGCTGTATTTGCGTTTCGGCATTGCTTTTCTCCAGTATGGTGCTTTCGCCGGTCTTTAACCGCAGGTTGGCAGCATCCAAAAAACGGCTGTAGATAGAGTCGAGGCGCAACAACAGCTTTTGCCGCTCCAGCAGGTCAACCATATTATAAAATACTGTTTTCACTGCCCTCTGTAATTCCTGTTGTTTCAATGCTACCTGGGTGCTGGCCACCTGTTCCTGCGCGCCATACAGTTCTTTCTGCCGCCGGTATACAACCGGTAGTTCAAACGACTGGTTGATGTAAAACCGGGTATCGTTATTCAAACTATTGATGCCGCCATACTCCCCGCCCACCTGCGTACGTGGCAGTTCGGTAGTAGCGGTTTGTAATTGCTTCCAGTACCCAACGCCCGAGCGGCTGACCTTTAACGATAAGTTGTTTGCATTGGCCTGTTGTAAGAGTTGCTCCAATGATTGGGTTTGACTAAACGCCGCCTGGCAAACCAACAACGCGATGATCATTCCCACCACCTGCGGTGCGGCCTTAATTGGCTTTCGCTTCTCCACCCACAGGTACAACACCGGTAACACCACCAGCGTCAAAAACGTAGCAGTGAGCAGTCCGCCAATAACAACGGTAGCCAGCGGCCGCTGCACTTCCGCGCCGGCGCCCTGGCTTAAGGCCATCGGTAAAAAACCCAACGAGGCTACTGATGCCGTCATTAATACCGGACGCAATCTTATACGCGTTCCTTCCATAATAACTTGTTTTATATCATGTATACCATGATGTTTTAATCGATTGAACTCGGCAATCAGTACTATGCCATTTAACACCGCCACCCCAAACAGGGCAATAAAACCAATACCGGCAGAAATACTGAATGGCATGCCCCGCATCCATAAGAACAGAATACCGCCGATAGCTGATAAAGGGATAGCCGAGAAAATAAGCAACCCATATTTGACCTTGCCAAACGCAAAGTACAACATCACGAGTATGAGTAACAAGGCAACCGGTACTGCAATGGATAACCGCTTGCGGGCCTCGGTAAGGTTTTGAAACTGGCCGCCATACACCATGTAATACCCGCTTTTGAGGTGTATTTGCTGTTTTATTTTTTTATCCAGTTCTGTAACCACACTTTCCACATCACGGCCGCGCACATTAAAACCGGTAATGATCCTTCGCTTGGCATCTTCACGTTGTATTTGGTTGGGACCGTCTTTTATTTCAACTGTTGCCACCTGGCTCAGTGGGATCTGTGCGCCGGTAGCCGTGGGGATCAACAAATTTTGTACATCGCTTACATCCTGGCGCTGCATATCTTCTAATCGCACCACCAGGTCAAAACGCCGTTCGCCTTCATACACCATTCCGGCGCTTTGGCCAGCAAAAGCAGTATTCAGCACCCGGTTAATGTCTTCTATATTCAATCCATAATGTGCAATGGCCGTTCTGTTATAAGTAACCAGAATTTGCGGAATACCGGTCACCGTTTCTACATACAGATCGGTAGCGCCTTTAACTCCATTTACAATAGCCCCCACCTTATTGGCATACTGGGCCAGCGTATCCAGGTCTTCGCCAAAGATCTTGCACACCACATCCTGCCGCGCCCCGCTGATCAATTCATTAAACCTCATTTGTACGGGGTATTGAAACCCGAACGTAGCGCCGGGAATGTCCTGTAGCGCCAGCTGCATTTTTTCGGCCAGTTCATCAAAGGTGTGTGCGCTTGTCCATTCTTTTTTATCCTTGAGTATTACTATCAGGTCGCTGGCATCTAAAGGCATAGGATCGGTAGGTATTTCGCTGCTACCGTTTTTACCTACTACTTTTTGTACTTCGGGAAATTTACTTTTCAAAATACGCGCTGCCTGTGTTAAGGTGTTCACCGAAGCATTGATATTACTTCCCGTAAGCAACCTGGTTTCAATAGCAAAATCTCCTTCTTCCAGTTTGGGAATAAATTCTCCACCCAACCGGGTGAATATAAACAGGCTGAGCGCAAATGCAACTATGCTTCCGCCAATGATCAGTTTGGGATAACGAAGCATACGTTCCAGCACAAACTGATATGCTTTTTCGAACCGCTCCATCATGCGGTCGCTGAGTGTTTTTTTGTGCGAGAGCTTTTTACTGAGGAACAGCGCCGTCATCATGGGCACATAGGTAAATGATAACAGGAAGGCGCCTAACAAAGCAAAGGTTACTGTTTGCGCCATGGGCCGGAACATTTTCCCTTCAATACCCTGTAATGAATAAATAGGCAGGTACACTACCAGGATAATGATCTGGCCAAAGATGGCAGCATTCATCATTTTGGAAGCGCTGTTTTGTACTTCCTCATCCATACTGCTTTGGGTAAGCTTGTTTATGTGGGAGAAATGTTTTGAATGGCTCAGCCGGTGCATCACCGCTTCTACAATGATCACCGCGCCGTCAACTATCAACCCAAAATCAATAGCGCCCAAACTCATGAGGTTACCACTTACGCCAAATACATTCATTAAGATGACGGCGAATAACATGGATAAGGGAATAACAGACGCCACTACCAAACCAGCCCGCAGGTTGCCTAAAAATACCACCAGCACAAACACCACAATCAATGCCCCCTCCACCAGGTTTCTTTCAACCGTACCTATGGCATGGTTCACCATTTTAGTACGGTCTAAAAAAGGTTCTATGACCACACCTTCGGGTAAGGTTTGTTGTATTTGTTTTACCCGCTCCTTTACACGTTTTATAACTGCCGATGAGTTCTCTCCTTTCAGCATCATTACCACCGCGCCGGCCACTTCGCCTTTATCGTTATACGTCATAGCACCATACCGGGTGGCGTTGCCCAAACTAATGGTGGCTACGTCGCGCATGAGCACCGGAATACCACCGCTCATTGTTTTCACTACTATATTGCCTATATCCTGCTCGTTGGTGATTAACCCCTCACTGCGAATGAATAACACCGTGGGACCTTTTTCAATATAGGCGCCGCCTGTATTCTGGTTATTTTTTTCGAGTGCAGTAAACACCTCATCTATGGTAAGGTTATGTGATTTCAGCCTGGAGGTGTTCACAGCAATTTCATATTGCTTTAGCCTGCCCCCAAAGCTCGATACATCGGCCACGCCTGGTGTGCCCAGCAACTGACGACGAATGATCCAATCCTGGATGGTGCGCAATTGCATGGCGTCGTACTTTTCTTCGTATCCTTTTTTGGGTCTTACCACATACTGATAAATTTCTCCCAGTCCGGTTGTTACCGGCGCCAGCTCTGGTTTGCCCAATTGGGCCGGTATCTGGCTTTGTACCTGTTGCAACCGTTCGGCAATTTGCTGGCGGGCCCAGTATACATCAGCCTCTTCATTAAAAACAATGGTAACTACTGATAAACCAAATCGCGAAATACTCCTGATCTCTTTAAGACCGGGAATAGTACTGTTTGCCTGCTCAATGGGAAAAGTGATCAATCGCTCCACATCGGGCGCACCCAATGAGGGCGAGGTGGTGATCACCTGAACCTGGTTATCGGTAATATCGGGCACCGCATCTATCGGCAACCTGGTTACCGCATAGCTGCCCCATATTAAAAGGGTAAATACAAATAAACCGATTACCAGCTTATTCTTTATAGAAAAGCGAATAATTGCCTGGATCATTAAATACGTTTAATCGTGAAACGGCAAACGGTAAACGTGAACGCTTCCGGTTCAGGCCGTCTGATATCTTGGCAGTATGCCACTACATTAAAAACTACTATGATATTAAGCGCAACGGGGAGGCTGAAAAATGTCTGCTATGGAGAGTAAGGTGTGACTATCTTCATCGTGCAAAATAAACTCCTGCTTTATTTCGGTGGGGTGTACCGGCAACTCCATCACCGTCATGGCCGGGCATTCACAACTAAGCGCAGTGGTAACGGCGCAACAATCGGAGTGCCGGAAGGGCAATTGATTGTCGCGCTGATAATCAGCATCCCGCACATATTGATGAATGTAATGCTCGTTTAAAAAAGACAGCAGCGAAATGGAAGGGTCGTGATGACGGTGTTCAACAAAATGCTGTATCAATACCGGTATTCGCAGAAACTGATGCATTTCTGAGAACGACAGCATATAAATACACATGAAAAATATGGACACCGTCTTTTTCACCCCTCAAATGTACAAACAGCCCGGCAATTCTTCCCTGGCTAATTATTTTTTAACCTGGGTAAGGTCAGCGTATCTTTACGATCAAGCTGTTTTATGATCTTAAACCGTCCGTTTCCTTTAGATATTCCCTCGCGCCAAAGCTTCCGGTATACTTCGTATGCCGCCCTTTGTGTATTTCTGATACTGGTGCTGTTACAGCCATTTGGCATTGGTGAAGTAAAAGGCCCCACCCTGTTGTTGAATGCTTTTTTATATGGGCTGGTTACATTCGTTTGTACTTCAGCCAACACCTTTTTGCTGCCTTGGCTTTTACCAGGTGTTTACCGCGAAGAAAAATGGACAGTAGGAAAAGAACTCATACATATGTGCTGGCACCTTGTTCCGGTTGCCATTGGCAACTGGTTGTTGACGCATTGGTTGTACAAAAACAGTTTATCGTGGCATAACCTGTTCAGCTTTTTATGGATCACCCTGGTGGTGGGCATTTTTCCGCTTTGGCTTAATGTATTATTAAAACAGCAACGGCTGTTGAAAAAATATCAGGCCGGCGCCTCCCAGTTACAGGAACAATTGAACCACCCGGCGCCGCAAACCACCACCCCGGTGGTTCCCGAACAGATTGTATTTATCAGCGAAAACGGGAAAGAGCAGGTTTCGCTGCCACCCGGCGAAATCAGGTATATTACTGCTGCGGACAATTACGTGCGCATTTATTTTATAAAAAATAATGAACCCACCTCCCATCTGTTGCGAAATACCCTGAAAAAAGCGGAAGATGTATTATTACCCTTTCCCCAGTTTTTCCGGTGCCACCGGGCCTTCATCGTAAACCTGAAAACCGTACAACAGGTGAGCGGCAACGCCCAGGGGTATAAATTGCACCTGAAAGATGTGGAAGAAGTAATTCCGGTGTCACGGAATCTCAATGCGCAACTGAGTGAATTGCTAAAAAGCACTGAGAAGGCAGCCTCAAGCCTCAAGCTGTAAGCTGCAAGCAATACACCACTACGCGGCGCCCCCCCTGCCCATCTGCTGGAGGGTATTTCACTTCAACAGTCAACATTGGATATTCAATATTCAACATTGTTTTCCCTTCCTCATTTCTCTGTTCTTCATTCCTCATTTTTAATTTCCTTATGCATCCCGTCCCAAAGGACACCATTTCGTCCCTTGCATTTGGAAAACGCACTGATTTACAGGCAATTTTGTAACAGCATCAACACACACAATTATGATCAGCCTGTCTACAATCATGCTCATTTTGCACATCATCAGCGGTTTTCTGGCACTCACCTGCGGCTTTTTATCCATGCTCAATAAAAAGGGGGCGCGTAATCATCGCCTTACCGGCAAGCTGTTCTTTTATGGAATGACGGGGGTATTTGTTACGGCCACTTTTCTTGCCATTGTCAAAAACATTCCGTTCCTGTTTATGGTGGGCTTTTTTAGTTATTACCTAACCTGTTCGGGCTACCGGGCATTGTATCTTAAAAAACTGCATTTGCAACAACAACCAGCTGTGCTCGATTGGGCCATCAGCCTCACCGGCATAGTAGCAGGTGTAGCCCTGGTTGCGTTTAGTTACGTTTGGTTTACCCAACGGGGCATGTGGGGAGCCGTTCCGCTTACTTTTGGAATTTTTTGTTGTTTGAGTGGCTGGAAGGACATTCGCCATTTTTATAAACGCCCAAATGATAAACAACACTGGTTCTTTACCCATGGCAGTCGTATGGGTGGCGCTTTTGCCGCAACCGTTACGGCCTTTATTGTAGTAAACGTAAAAATAGGCTCATTGGGCTGGTTGTTATGGATCCTACCGGGTGTATTGATTGGCGTATGGATAAGCGCTATTTTAAAACGCTATCGCAAATTGTTCACGCAAAAGAAAACGGCCTCAGCAGTCAATGCTTAGTTTACAAAACTCCAGAAGATACCAATGCGTATTTGCAAACCGGGGTAGGGATAGCCATTGGTAGGCATATTATTTTTGGTAAACCCGCCGCCGTTTGCAATGTTAATGGCATTCAGGTTTTCGGCCCGCACATAGGCGTTAAAGCTTTTAATACGGAAGTGCAGGTAAGCTGCTATATCCGGACGCTCTAACCGGATGGTATTTACATCCTGGTAAAAGTATTGCCCCATCAAAGGTGAGTATTCAGGCGCTTTATAGGGAGTGAAATAACGCATTTCGCCACCAAAACTAATGCGCAGGTTTTTAAAACCAAGTGAGCCATCATAACCAACCTGGTTACGCGTAGTGAACAGGGGCAGGTTAACAGGCCCGTTACCTAAACGTTGCTGCAAGACCACCCATGTTTTCCAGTTCCAGCTGCCACCAATGCGAAAGATCTTTTCGCCCGATACCTGCAGCACGTTAAACAAGGTAGAAGCCTGCGCTACCTGCATATAACCGCTGTAATAGGTATAATTGGTAACCAGGTAATATTTACCTTCTAACCGCAGTTTCAATTTGGGTTGTTCAAATGCACCAAACAACAAGGTGGTATTTTCCTTTTTCAGATCAAGCGGCACGGCAGCTGTATCCAGGTAAAAAGTGCTGTTGGGGTTGAACATATAATTCGGCGTACGATTGGTATTCTGAAAACCAACCTGTAAATAACCGATCTGTTTGCTGATCAATCTACGCAAATGAATGTACGCATTGTAGTCGCCCGCATTATTACCAGCTACATAAAAATTACCATAGGCCTCAATGTCCCATTTCTGGTTGCGGGTTCTGTTACGGTATTCGCCGTGAACAAAAGTATTATATAAGCTTTTTGAGAAAACGCTGTCCTTCCAATAAATAGAATCAACCATTTGGCCTTGCAGGGTTTGCACAGAGGCGCCCAGTTTCAGAAACTGCTGCGCATTTTTGGCATCAGGAAAAGTGTAAAAAGAAAAATCATTGGTAAGGCTCTTCCACAATTCCTTGGCATAAAAATGAGCTCTGGAGGTATCAAACCTCAACAAATACAAACTATCGTAATAGGCACTGTCGGCATACGTATCCTGGTAGCGATTGTGATAAGTACTGTAGTCAATAGTATGCTCCAGTCGCAACCTTGGGTAGAACAATGGAATAACCGTAGTGTCGTTAACAACCATGGAATCTTTTTGTCCAATATCGTATTGCTGCCGCATTAAATAGGTTGCGTTGGTGTACAACCTGCCGGTGGCAATATTGCTGGTGAAAAAGTTGCGGCTGCCCGGGTTATTGGGTCCCAGCTTGGTAGGGATGTTAGACCGCTCATCAAATGAGCCGCCGGTACTATCTAAAAAAGAAGCAGATGCAATACCGCCATTTTCGCTTGATTGCAATTTGTTTCCTACTATAATTATGAAGTTATTGTATCGTTTGTTTTTTGACTGATACCACGATGTAAAGCGGTAATTGTTGTGATTGGTGCTTTGGTTCTGATAAAAACCGGGTGAGTTAATAAGCCGGTATTCAAAACTCATGTTCCAGTTGGGCTTCAGGTTTTGCGTATGCATAAGCCTGATCAACTGTTCCGACTTTGACCCCAACAGGTAATTCAATTCGGCATAAGGCCGCGTAGTATTATAAAATTTAGAATCTTCTACCGTATAATTATAAACATCTAAGGTGTGAAAGCCATAGTCCCAACCCGATTTCATTTGCGGTTCAAACAACAGGCTGCGGGTGGCATTACCTAAATTACCCAGGTGCACATGATACCAGGGTACGCCTACTTTTTTTGAAAAATCGTATAAGGTTGAATCAAAACCCCGCATACGGCTTGTATCGAGGTAACGAAAGAAAATGGTGATCGAATCTTCCAAACCGGTACGGTGACCAATAGAATCACTACCTCCCGATCCCATACTCATACCGCTGAACCTACCCTTGGCCTGGTTAAAAATACCACTCTGCGCCTTTGTAGTAGTTACAAAAAAGGTCAGCATGACCAGCGTTCCCAGAAATAAGTTACAGATCCTTAACAAGTATGAACGATTTTTAAACAAGGCGACAAATTAATAATTAAAAAACCGTTACCGGTTATAAGAAAGTTAATTGTATGAGTTATAATTCAGCTACCAGTTGTTTGAAGATAGCGGTAAGCTTTGGTTCAGCTTCTTTGGCAGCCTGTAACACTTCTTCATGCGTTATTATATTATCTTCTTCCCGTATACCAATATCAGTAATAACACTGGCAGCAAACACAGGCAGTCCCATATGCACGGCAATGATAACCTCCTGTACCGTGCTCATTCCTACAGCATCGCCACCCAGCTTGTGAATTAGTTTATACTCGGCCCTTGTTTCAAATGTTGGGCCGGTTACGCCATAATAAATGCCTTCCTGCACCTTAATGTTCAGATCGGCGGCAATTTTTCTGGCTTTTTTTATGATCTCTTTTGTATAAGGTTCGCTCATATCAGGGAAACGGGGCCCCAGGGCTTCGTGGTTCTTCCCCAACAAAGGATTTACAATACCAAAACTAATGTGATCGGTAATGATCATGAGATCGCCTACTTTAAATGCCGGGTTAACACCGCCTGCTGCATTGGACAACAGTAAATGTCCGATACCCAGCTGCTTCATAACCCTGATGGGATAGGCAACCGCTTCGGGGGAATAGCCTTCATAAAAATGGAAACGGCCGGCCATAACCACTACTTTTTTACCGCTTAATTCGCCAAATATCAGCTTGCCATGATGACCTTCAACCGTAGAAACCGGAAAATGAGGGATCTCGTTGTAGGGAATTTCTGCTGCTACTTTTAACTCCTGCGAAAAATTTCCCAACCCACTGCCTAAAACAATACCTATTTCAGGGCTTTGGGCATACCTGCTTTTTATAAAAGAAGTGGTCTCATGCAATTGTTGAAGTAAATCGGGCATAATGATTAATCTAATATTAATGGCGTTATTACTGGTTGAAAATGCGTGCAAATATAAGGAATACAGGTTACCAGTTACCGGTTACAAGTTGCAGGTTGCAGGTTACAAGGGATCTCCGAATGGCCGGAATCTTCCCTGGAACCTGAAACCTGAAACCTGGAACTATAATTTCCGCAATCGTTCCCGGACATTGTAAACCGAACTGAGAACTAAGAACTCAGAACTTAAGAACTTTTTTTACTACTTTCGCTAAAATTTTTTACGGCATGAATCTTCACGAATACCAGGCAAAGGAATTATTGAAAAAATACAATGTACCGGTGCAGGAAGGAATACCGGTTGACAGAGCCGACGCGGCCGAAGAAGCATATAAGAATTTAAAGGTTCAATTTGGCAACAACTTCGCGGTTGTGAAAGCACAAATCCATGCAGGTGGTCGCGGAAAGGGCAAAATTCAGGGCACCGAACAACGCGGTGTGGCAGTAGGTAAAAGTGCCGAAGAAATTAAAACTATCGCCTCTAATTTGCTGGGCGGAACCCTGGTTACCATTCAAACTGGTGCTGCCGGTAAAGTGGTGAACAAAGTACTGGTTGCTCAGGACGTTTATTATCCTGGCCCTAACCCGGTAAAAGAGTTTTATTTATCAATTCTGCTCGATCGTACAAAAGGTCAGAATGTGATCATGTACAGCACCGAAGGCGGTATGGACATTGAAGAAGTAGCTCACAACACGCCTGATAAAATTTTCAAAGAGTGGGTTCACCCCGGTGGTGGCTTACAAGGTTTCCAGGCCCGTAAAATTGCGTTTAACCTGGGTTTGAAAGGCGAAGCTTTTAAAAATTGCGTAAAATTCGTTACTAACTTATACAATGCATACGTTGGTTTAGATTGCGCTATGCTGGAAATCAACCCATTGTTCAAAACATCCGACGAAAAGATCATTGCCGTTGACTGTAAAATGGGTCTCGATGACAACTCACTGATGCGTCATCCTGAGCTGGAAGCCCTGCGCGATATCAGCGAAGAAGATCCTACTGAAGTAGAAGCTGGTAAATACAACCTGAACTTCGTAAAACTCGATGGTAACGTAGGTTGTATGGTAAATGGCGCCGGTTTGGCCATGGCTACCATGGATATGATCAAGCTGAGCGGTGGAGAGCCTGCCAACTTCCTCGACGTAGGTGGTACAGCCAACGCAACAACCGTTGAAGCCGGTTTCCGCATCATTTTGAAAGATCCGAAAGTAAAAGCGATCCTCATCAACATCTTTGGTGGTATCGTACGTTGCGACCGGGTTGCTCAGGGTGTTATCGATGCTTATAAATCAATTGGCAACATCACTGTTCCTATCATCGTTCGTTTACAGGGAACCAATGCCGAAGAAGCTAAAAAGCTGATCGAAGAAAGTGGTCTGAAAGTAC
>CBIMFG010000002.1:0-20997 GCA_966243125.1 uncultured Niastella sp. | reverse complement strand
GACCGGAGCCATACAACCCACCTTACTAACGTATGCCGATGGCCGCATTCAACTCTTATGCAGAACGCCCAACAACACCGATGGACATATTGCCACATGCTGGTCGAACGACAAGGGACTTACCTGGTCGGAAATGAAAAATACCACACTGCCCAACAACAACTCCGGCCTCGACGCCGTAACGCTTAAAGATGGCCGGCAGCTGCTGGTGTATAACCACACCACCCGCGATCAAAAAGACATGGGGCACAACGGCCGCGGCATCCTCAACGTAGCCGTAAGCAAAGATGGCAATAACTGGGAAGCCGCACTGGTGCTTGATTATATGGCTGATTCAAGCAAACAATTTTCTTACCCATCTATCATTCAAACTTCAGATGGGCTGGTGCATATTGTATACACCTGGCACCGTGAGCGAATTAAACATGTAGTGATAGATCCCGGCAAGCTGGTAACGTTTCCGATAAAGGATGGTCAATGGCCTTTTGATAAGGTGGCGAGGCCGGAGAGTGGGGGAGAGTAGGGTGTACAAATAAAAAAGGCTTAGTTTCATTACTTTCGTAAGAGGAGTGACTAAGCCGTGTGGGGTAATGCAAATATACTAAAATTAATGAATAATACAAATAAAGATTTGGGTAGTTCTAACACATCTTTAACACGCTTAAGTTTAGAACTTTTTAGCCATTTTTTGCCTCCTTTCTATTTGCTTGAATCCTTCATCAAATCTAAGCTTTATACGCTAATTAAGATTGAATTGGGCGAGGATTGGTTTATACAACAGTTGCATTCAAAGACTGCTAACACGCTGTTCAAAAGTGAAAAACTATTAATCCAAAACAGGAAACCCAAAGGCTTTAAGTTATCTGAAAAGAGCTTGTTGCAAGAATCGGGTTTTGGTTTTTGGGTAGAGTTTTTTAATTCCACCATGTATAAAGAAACAAAAGGACGGCCTATTAGGATCTTTCCGCTTTTACCTAAAGAGGTAAAGCGTAAACAGATCCATCAAATGCTTACCAGCGTAAAAGATTTTCGAAACAACTTATATCATTCCAGAATACCACTTATTACGGGGAAAGAACAAGACCACTATTTGCAGGAAGCGCTTGAAAACTATCAACTGCTCGATTTGCTTTTACACTGGTTAGATTGTTCTGATCGTGAAGTTATGCAGTTGGAGGCTTTTAAAAATGAGGTTGAGGTTATGCGGTCTCGATTTTAAAATATTGTGGCAAAAAGAAAAAGGGCTGCTCTTGTTAGAACAGCCTTTTGAAAATTTGCACTTTAATTTTCAACTATTCTTCCTGAAAGAATCAAAGGTGTATACGGGGTTATCGGGTTGCTAAAACTCAAAGAACAAAATGAGGCTTCTAGTTTGTTATTCACCCTCCTGACATATACGGTTTGATCGGGCTGGGGCACAAATTTATATGTGCCAAAGGACGCGATAAGTACATTTACTTTATCTGGCTCATTCAAAGTTGCACTGGTTTTATAAATACCGGGAAGTGGGACCTTTTCGCTTAAAAATTGGAACTGCAAAATTGGGCTACCATAACTAGCCCCGCCAGATTGAGCGAGGAAATAATAATAACCATTGCTAGCGCCCAAACTTATGTATGGATAGCTATAAATTCTTGTATAGGGGTCTACAGCTGTGCTGGTGTTGATGGCCATAGTACATGAGGGAACAGGTTGGGGAGTGACTGCTGTTATCCTGATCGTTCCTTCATATTCAATACAGTTATTCCTAACCAATTGCAGTTTATATTCACCGGTATCGGCGGACGTCATACTTTCGCGGGTTGGCCGGTAGGCATTACTGTCAGCGGATTCATAATGCCAGCCATTAGGCCCATCCCATTTATACAAATAGTCGTGATTTTGAAATTCAGCTTCCAACTGCAAATCCACACCCTCTATTACGGGACCATTTTGAATGGTTATAGAACGTGTAGCCGGGCATTCGTTTGAGGATTTCTTACAGGAAGGTAGCACAGTACTTAGAAAGAAAATACCAATAAAGGTGATCGGGATTAAGTTAAATTTCATAATTATAATAATATGTTGCCTCAAAACTATAAACTTTTCCAGGTTAAATATCCCAAAAATAGAAAAACGGAAGTGAGTCGCTTTTTCATGTGTAAAATTTGTAAGGTTAAAATTTGAGCTGAACGGTGGTTGCTACGAACAGGATATTTTTACCCGGACCCACATCCTGTAAAAAATCGCTGGCCTTAAACCAGGTAAATTCACCCCGGAAATAAAGAAAATTGTTAGGCGTATATTCCAGGTGTGTAGAATACTGCCGGCCTATAGATTTTTGATCGCTGTTTTTTCCTGAATAGATCATGGCCACATTAGGACCGTAAATGCCATCGTTTCTGCTGTACCGCCAGAAGATGTCATAGTCCATATTGAAGAACACCTTGCGGGACAGTTCCAGGTCGAAAGATGGATGGATGTCGACCAGGTTGGCCGGACCAATCAATGATACAAGACCGAAGTAACCGCCACGTGGGAAAAGCGGATTAAACGTTTGAAGTTTGTTATCACCATATTTTGCGTCACCGCTTATCAGTTCTGTTTTTATTCCCAGTTCCGGTTTTAGTTTGGTGTTGGCAAACTTATAACCGGTGTTTAGGGAGAATGTCCAGGCAGAGATTGTTTTATCGGCAAAGTCACCAAACTGATACAGACCTTCCACATCATATCGCCAGAACTTTCTGGCAGCCCAGATCCTGCCGCCTACAGAATGTCTCAACTCTCTTCCTGCACCATCATCGAATTTGGCATTCCTTTTCAACAAACCGAAGTAGTATACATCGGCATTGTTTAAAATAGGAATGTTGTTTTTAACCAGGTAAGCACCCCATAACTGGATGTTGTTCTTAAAGCCATCATCGAATATTTGTTGTCTCGACTGAACATAGTGCGAAAAGAAAACGTCGGCTTTTAATCCCGGATGAGCGTATAACAAACGAGCAGCATCAAATGCTTGTCTGTTGTTGGGGCCATCACGAACGGCGACCAATCGTTGCGAACCGTATAATAATTCCTGACGACCTACCCTGAGCGTTAGTGCTTGTGTGTTTGGTAAGGTGAATGCAACGTCTGCAAATGCCTGATGCAGGTCTAAGGTGTTTTCTTCAACAGGGGAGGGTTGTTCCTCTCGTCCGTTGGCAAAACTGCTTTGCAGTTGAACAAATGTTCTGAAATGTTTACCTGCATGAAAATCAGCATGCGCCAGCGTACGGGTAAGAATAAACCCATCGTCATCTTTGGGCGACTCACCCCAGTTTTCATTTTTAAACCACTGGTACTGGTGCCGGATGTCGCCACCAAAGCTGAGATAGGTATTCCCGCTTTTTGAAAGCGGATTGTATTTGGTGGTTTTATACCAACTGTTGCTGCTATCCTGTTGTAAAATGGAATAATCTTCCTCATACCTGAGTTGTTTAAAAGGAGCAGTGATTTGTGCGTTACTATAATAAAACAGTAAAAGACACAGTTGTATGACGACTATTTTTTTCATACTATTTGTTTTGATACCCTCCATAATATTTTACCGGGCTCCAATCGGGAATAACAGCAGGCGGGGCTGCATTCAGGTTGGAATACTCATCCGTACCATACACAGGTTTGCCATTTACGATCGTACACTCGGCGTGTATTGTCCGGATCTCATCTACTGGTATGGAGAAATAATCTTTGTTGAGAATTACCAGGTCGGCATATTGACCCTTTGCAATTTTGCCTTTTAACTTTTCTTCTCCACTTACCCAGGCACTGCCGGTAGTATACGATTGCAGGGCTTCAAATCTGGTAAGCACATCCTGTTGGGGCCAGAAATGATAACCGCCGATGGTTTTTCCTGTTGTGGCCCAATGCAAACACATCCAGGGATTAAACGTGGAGATGCGGGTAGCATCAGTTCCCAGGCCAACAGGAACGCCCATGCGGATCATTTTTTTAATGGGTGGAATTTGATGGTCCGGTTCGCCATACATTTTTTTATACAGCTCACCCTGGTAATACATTCTGAACTGTACTGCAATGCCGCCGCCTAATTTCTTTATGCGCTGCAATGCTGAATCGGTTACAGTTTCTGCATGATCAAACAACCAATGCAATCCATTGAAAGGAATTTCTTTGTTTATCTTTTCAAACACAGCCAGCATGCGGTCAATTGATTCGCCATAGGTGGCATGCAGTCGAAAGGGCCAGCGGTTCTGTACAAATAACCGGATGATGGGTTCCAGATCAGCTTCCATTTTATCGGACAACACAATTCTTGGTTCCAGAAAATTTTCAAAGTCTGCAGCACTCGCAACCAAATTTTCACCACCACCTTCTGCTACAAAACCATTTGGCAACAACATGTTGTCGTTTTGTTTGAGCTTCACTGATTTTACCCAATTCTCATAATCCTGCAATTCCTTTCCATATACCTGTGCAAAAAGGTAATAAGCCGTTCTTACAGTCAGCTTACCTGCTTTGGCTAATTCTATTGCAGCCGTATAATCATCGGAGTAAAACTGACCGCCACCACCAGCATCTACCACACTGGTTAATCCATATTTATTTAACTCGTGGTACCATTGCAAGGTGGAGTTCAATCTTTCCTCATGAGTAAGCTTTGTTGTCAACGCCAACGTTGTATAAATCGCTTTAGGCGTTTCTTTGGCGTACAGAAGGCCGGTAGGATTTCCGTTTGCATCCAGTTCAATCAGGCTGCCCTCGTATTTAGTGTTCTTATCGTACTTTAAAACCTCTATTCCTTTTTTGTTTACAAAAGCTTTTCCATACAGGTAAGTAATAAACACAGGTTTATCCGGAACAGCCTTGTTGATCTCTTCAATGGTAGGTTGTCTTTTTTCTTCAAACTGGTATTCATTCCAGCCGCCTACCACTTTTATCCAAACACCGGTGGGTGTTCGTGCAGCCTGCTCAGTAAGCATTTCCATGGCGCGCTTCAGCGAGGTTACACCATCCCAACGCAGTTCGGCATTATAATTCAATCCCTCGCGAATGGCATGCAGGTGGCTGTCGTTTAATCCGGGCACAACGCATTTGCCTTTTGCATCAATGATATTAGTAGCGGGGCCTTTGTAGGTGGCGATTATAGCGGCGGTATTGCCTGCATCTAAAATAAGCCCGTCTTTGATGGCTACTGCCTGCTTAAACTCTCCAGGCTTCACCATGGTAGCTACTTTACCGTTGATGATGATCAGGTCTGCTTTGTTTTGTGCTGTTGCCAGTAACGACAATAGTAAACACGGAATAAAAAATAATTTATTCATGACGATTCTTAATTAATATAGTTGCTGCTTTATTTTCCCTTGTTGTTGCTGATATCCTTGTATGCGTTTGGCAAATTGAAATTGAAATGAAGCCAGTTGAAAAGCACATAACCTTTATCGTATTCTTTCATGGTCACTTCTTTTTGTGTTTGCTCAAGCGTTAACCCTTTTTGTACGGCCGTTTGCACCTGTTGTGTAAGGGATTGAACATAATCAATGGTATATTTTATTCCTGCTTTATTGGTGATCTTGCCATGCCCGGGAATAATGATGGCATCATTGGGAAGCATGTCGTATATTTTTTTCAAATTGGCAGCGGGTTCCAGAAAGTACCCATCAAACAACCAGGGAATAGTGGGACTTTCTGCAATAAAAGGGTTGCCTGCCCAGAATACTTTTGAGGATGGCATCCATACAAAAAGATCTGCGGGCGATTGGGCAGTACCGGTATTGATCAACTCAACGGTTTTACCACCACCCAGGTCAACAGTGAATTTATTGTTCCTGGCAACGGTAATATCTGCCGGGCGGTAAGTAGCTTCTTCAATACCACGCCCTTTACCAAACAAGGTGATCATAAACTGTTTAATGCCCTCGAAATTTTTAGCTAAGTTTTCCTTGGCAAATTCATTTTGAATGATCAGGGTGTTGGCAGGTAACAGGTAGTTGGTAAAGCAATGGTCGCCATGATCACTTGTATTTACTGCATACAAAATAGGTTTGTTGGTTACAGAACGTATCAGTTTCATTTCCTGATCGAACAACCTTTTGTTTAGAAAACATTCAATCAGCATTACGCCTTTGTCGCCTACAATAAACCCACCTGAAGTGGCCTGGGGAATGCCTTTGGTAGTTTCTGCTTCTACTGAGGTTGGTTGAATAGCGTATACATCGGTGGCTATTTTATGCAATGTTAACTCAACCTTATTGCCGTCCCAGATGGGGACCTGGGGCGGCAAAGGAATTTGAGCAATACCGGTTACATGTAAAAAGCCGATCATTATAGCGCCTATCATTATCTTTTTCATTGCTACAAATTTTTTATCGGGTTATTATTTTGAAAGAAAGAAATCCAACAGGTCTTTTTGAACCTGAGCGGTGTTTTCCTGTACTATCCAATGCCCGGCGCCTTTGATATTGGAGCCTTTTACATTTTCTGCAACCAGTTTGCAGTGTTCTGCGAGGAAGGCAGCACCAAAATATTCGCCGCCCATAGCCAGCAGGGGCATTTTTAATTTGGTCTTCATAAACTCTTTATTGTCTTTTGCATCTTGTTCAAAAGCACCAAACCAATGAAAGGCGCCGGTGGTTCCGCCTTTTACCGAATACGCCCGTACAAATTCATTTACTTCTTCAGAGTTGAATGCATCTTTTACGTGACCTACTACCGGCCAGAAGTTGGTAAGGAACAAACGCTCTTTGCCCGCCACCAACTCACCTGAAGCCGGGAACGAAAAAAAGCCAAACCACCAGGCGGCGCCTTTTACCTGGCTCCAAACTGGTTCAACACCGGGAAGCAAAGCATCCATCAACGCCAGTTTGTTTACCTCGTTACTGAACTGTGCTGCATAAGCGTAAGCTACCATTAAGCCAATGTCGTGACCGGCCAGGTTAATGTGCTCATAGCCCAGTTGTTTAACCATACCATGGATGTAAGTAGCCAGTGTTTTTTTATCATAACCACTGTCGGGCTTGCCCGATTCACCCAGGCCAGGAAGATCGGGTGCTATTACGGTAAAATGTTTTGAGAACTCAGGCAACAGGCGGTTCCACATATACCAGTTCTGCCCAAAGCCATGCAATAACACAAGGGGTTCACCCGATCCGCCAATCACGTAGTGAATGTCAACGCCGTTTACTTTCGTGGTGGCGTGTTTAAAATTGGCCGGTGGATTAGCTGGTTGAATGGCTGTCGTGTTGTTGGTGCTGTCGGCCGTAGTGCTGGCAGCTTCATTTGTTTTTACAGACTCATTGTTACACGCTGCCAATAGAAGACCGGCAGCAAAAAATACTGGAACTAACTTTTTCATAATATAAATTGCTTGAATAATGATGACGTATGTTGTTATGGTAGTTTATTAAGCCAGTCAAGGATATAATCTGCATCCTCTTGCCAGGTGGGCTGACCTAAAACAAAGTGATTTCTGCCTTTGAATTCTTTATAATCCGTAATGGAATTGCTGTTCTTGTATTTCAGATAATTCGAATAATTTAATGAGGCCGGGATGGTATTATCAGTGCTTCCACTCGTCAATAAGAGGGGCGCATGCGGATTTTCGAAGTTTACTTTAGCCGCTTTGGTGATGGTATCTCTTACTATCAGCTTTGATTCAGGGATGGCAAACTGGTAATAAGCTTCTTTTTGTAATTCGCAATCCATACCATTGGTAAAAGCATATTTCCATTGGTTGAACGACATCAAAAAGGAGTTTCGCACAGATGTAAAAAATCCGAGTGGTCCCCAGCCGGCTTTCAGAAAAGAGAATTTAAAGGTCATTACTCCCTGAGGTGGTACGGAGTGAATGGCAACGCCTGCAAAGCCTAATCCTCTTTGCAACAGCAACTGAACCATTAGCCCGCCGATAGAATGGCCTATGAGAATGGGCTTCTCAGGAAGCTGTCTCACTATGTTGTCGTAATAATCCGTTAATGCCGCCAGACGGTTGCCTGCAATATCCCTGTTAGGCTGGCTGTTACGCAATACTTCGGCCGAAGAACTTTTGTGTGGCCAGGGTGGAGCAATGGCATGGTAGCCCTTACTTTTAAAATAGTTTTTCCATTCATCCCAGCAACTGTGATGAACAAAAGCGCCAGTAATAAAGACGACTGTTTTTGGTTGAATATTTCCCATAAGTAACAATTATGGATACCCATTTCCAAGTACAATGCCTCTTTTATAAATGCGTGTAGTTCAATAGCTTTGCTGAAAATAAATGATGTGTTGACCGTGATATTTCGCGGTGGAATTAATGATACCGCGAAATATCACGGTTAATTATATTTAAATTTATAGAAGAGGGCTCTGCATGATAAAATCTTTGATATATATGTTTTTTGTGATAACTGTTATGCCTGTTTGGGGACAGCAGTTATCCAATAAGTCACAAAAGGAACTCCGTGTATTGTTGCGGGAAAGTAAACCCGATAGCAACCGGGTGTTGATCTTACATGCGTTGAGCAGGACTTACCTTAATCAGATCTACAGCGATAAAAAGATGGCTTTGATGGATACAGCTATTGGCATTTTAGATCATGCCCTCACGCTGTGTGATACACTTCAGTTAAAAAATCTTGGCTACGAAAGTGAGTTGCTGACTGGGGAAGCCTACCTCAACAAAGGTGATTCTGTAGAAGGGAGGAAGCGTTTTTTTGAGGTGGCAGCTATTTATCATGCAAAAGGCGAAACTGAAAGGGAAGCCCGCACCTGGTTATGGTTGGCTGCAAGAATGGAGCAACAAACAGGAGGCTGGGGTGATATTGATATTACTTTTGAAAAGGCGATTGCGCTATACAAACAAGTGCATAACCTCGATAAGGAAGCAGCAACCCGCTCGTTTCTGGCTGTTTACTTACGTAAAGCAAAGAAATTTGATTTAGCTGAAAAGGAATTACAGCAGTCGCTGCAGCTGCTTCAACGGGCAGGAAATCCCCGTATTGCCAATATTTATTATTCTCTTTCTGCTGTCAACAGGTACCGGGGAGCCTACGAAAAATCACTTTTATATGCTACAAAAGCTGTTGAAAATGCAGAACGCAATAATGACTCTACGGCTATTGATCTGTATTATTGGGAGCTGGGCCTGGTATACGATGAATTAGGCCGGCCGCAAGAAAGCAGCCAATGGTATAGGAAAGGTCTCGAAAAGCGGATAGCATTAAAAACAGAGCGGGCGATCATGTTCAGAACGGCTGGTTTTTTGATTAAGCAATTGATTAAACTAAACAAGAGCAGGGAGGCGCTTGCTTTGATGGATAGTCTGGTTGCGGCAGGTGCGCCTCAAACTTCGTTTGAAAAAGCGGTTGTTGCCCAAAACTACGCCTATTGCTTTGATGCGTTAAAACAGTATTCACAAGCCGAGCAACACTATCTTGCCATGACAGCTTACTTTAAAGAGGCTCCTTTTAGCGCTGAACAAACCTCTATGAGTAGTATGGATGTTGGTCGGTTTTATCTGCAACACCGCCAGTTTAAGAAAGCGCACATATACCTGGATACTGCTTTGGTACATAGCTGGGACGACCGGTTGGTAGATCAAAAAGATTTGTATAAAATGCTATTCACGGCAGACTCTGCATTGGGGAATAATGCTGCTGCCATTAAAGACCTGCAGCATTACGAGTTTCTCAGCGACTCCATTTACAATGAACGAAAAAGCCGGCAAATTGAAGAACTGACCATCCAATACGAAACGCAAAAGAAAGAACAAAACATCCGGCTGCTGGAAAATGAAAAACTGCTTCAGAAAACTGAATTAACAAAGGAAAAAAATACCCTCCGCTGGATTGTTGGGGCTACGCTCTTGCTTATTGTTATCATTGGGTTGTTGGTGAATTATTCCCGCCTGAAACAACGCACCAACCAGGAACTGCAGGTTCAGCAAAAACAAATTGAAAAGAAAAACGATTCCCTGCAGCAGTTGGTAGCTGAGAAGGAATGGCTGGTGCGGGAGATCCATCACCGGGTAAAAAACAATTTCCATATGGTAATGGGTTTGCTGCGTACACAAGCCGCTTATCTGCAGAGTGAAGAGGCCATACAAGCTGTAACGGAAAGCTCACAACGCATTCAGGCTATGTCGCTGGTGCATCAGAAGCTGTATCAGTCGGTGAACTTATCAGCTATCCATATGGTCGACTACGTTCATGAACTGGTAGATTATCTGAAAGACAGTTTTCATACCGGTCATGCCATCCGGTTCAACCTGCAAATTGACCCAATAACATTTAATGTATCGTATTCTATTCCGCTTGGCCTTATTGTGAACGAAGCCGTTACCAACGCTATAAAGCACGCTTTTACCAATGAGAAAGAAGGCCAGATCGATATTTCATTGAAAGCGATAACTGAGGATCGTTTTTTGCTTGCTATTAAAGACAATGGTGTTGGCCTTCCGGCAGCATTCGACCCTGCCAACCAAACCTCTATGGGTATGAAGTTGATGCGGGGGCTTAGTGATGACATCGACGCAACATTCCGGATTAACAATAATAATGGCACAGAAATAACGCTTGACTTTATAGTGGAAGCGTAATCAATAAACCGAATATGAAAGAACAAATTCTTATAGTTGAGGACCAGTTTGTAGAGGCAAATTATTTGCGCCTGTTGTTGGAGCAGGCGGGCTATGGCATTACCGGCATTGCACGCTCGGTTGCCCAGGCGCAGGAAATGATAAAAGACAAAAGACCTGATTTTGTGCTGCTGGATATTTTTCTGAAAGGGAATCAAACCGGTATTGATCTGGCAAAACTACTGGCTGTTGATAATATTCCATTTGTATTTCTGTCCGCCAACTCAAACGAAGAGGTGTTGAATGCTGCAAAGGAAACACATCCTTATGGGTTTTTGGTAAAACCCTTCCGGGAGAAAGACCTGTTGGTGGCGCTTGAAATTGCGAAATACCGGCATACGCATAGCATTGAAGCCAACTATCGCCGGGAATCTGAATTACGCAAACTATTAAAAACAATTGTAAGCGAAACCGGCGCCTGGTCAGATAAATTATTGCCAATAGCTACCGCGTTGCAATCGTTTATTCCTTTTGACTTCCTGGCTGTTGGGTTCGATAATATCAGAGACCCTTTCTTTAAAGGCATGTGCTTTTTAAGAATAGGTTTCGATGAATACCAACTAATCGGCCTGCGTGAATTGTCTACCATTACGGGAAAGTCAAGGGAGGAATTGCTGGCGTTGCAACCAACAAACCCGGTAGAGGAAATACGCACGTTTTATAATGAGGTGGCTTTTCAAAATATTTGCCGCCAGCCTTCTTTAAGAAAATTGTTTGCCGGTACCTTCCAGTTAAGATCGCATTTGGAAATGCCTATGCGGCTAATGGATCGAAAGCCTTTTAGTTTTTGTTTGTTCAGCAGAAGACCGGATGCTTATAGCGCTGAGCAGGTGGAGCAATTTGAAAGGATCGAGTTTTCATTGATCCAAACCATTGAGAATTTGTTGGAAAAAGAAAGCAATGAGGCTGCCAAATGGCAGCAACAGGAAACTAAAACAGCTTCGGCCGCGCATACCGAAGAAGGGTTTGAAGGCATTGTTGGTAAAAGCCACCTGTTGTTAAATGTATTTGATCATATTTCGCAGGTAGCACCTTCAGACACGAGTGTTCTTATATTGGGCGAAAGCGGAACCGGAAAAGAAAAAATTGCCAACTGCATCCATAATCTATCACCCCGAAAAGAAAGACCATTTGTAAAACTGAACTGTGCCGCATTGCCTGCTTCGTTGATAGAATCAGAATTGTTTGGTCACGAAAAAGGCGCCTTTACCGGTGCATTAGAAAAAAGGATCGGCAAATTTGAACGGGCCGACAAGGGAACGCTCTTTTTAGATGAAGTAGGCGAAATGCCACTTGAATTGCAGGTGAAATTATTACGGGTATTACAGGAGAAAGAAATTGAACGGGTAGGAGGGCGAGATACCATAAAAGTAGACGTTCGTATTATTGCCGCCACCAATAAAAACCTGGAAAAGGAAGTGGCCGAAGGCCGTTTCCGGCTCGACCTGTATTACCGGTTGAATATTTTTCCGATAGCACTACCAGCCTTGCGTGATCGCAGAGAAGACATTCCTGCGTTGGCGTATCATTTTATGAGTCACTACGGACATAAGGCCGGAAAAAAGATCAGTAGCATTTCGGAGAATGTGCTGCGGAAAATGATGGTGTACAACTGGCCGGGCAATATTCGTGAGCTGGAACATTTAATAGAAAGAAGTGTGTTGTTGGCCAAAGGTTCGGTCATTGAAGATATTCTGTTGCCAACAGTTGACAAACAGAACGGAAACGTAGTCGTGGAAGACGCTGCTATGAAAACGATTGTTGAAAATGAAAGAGACTACATCATCTCTGTGCTGAAGAAATGCAATGGAAGGATCTGGGGACCCGGTGCTGCAGCCGAAATACTGAACATTAATCCTTCTACCTTGAAGTCGAAAATGAAAAAGCTGGGGATAAAGAAGGAGTATATAAAATAGCGCGTTTACCGGCCGTTTCACTATTGTCGCAATCCCCCTGTGAAATTGTCGGATTCACACCCCTGCACCAGGTGCTAAAGCCGCTAAGTTTGTAAATAAACGTTATGAGTCAAAAACAGATGATAACCGTAAGTATCGAGATCCACGCACCCATTGAATTGATCTGGAAGAAATGGAACGAGCCAAAAGATATTCAACAATGGAATAATATAAATAATGACTGGCACAACCCGGTAGTAGAAAACGATTGTCGCCCCGGTGGGAGATTTTTATATACCATGGGTACAAAAGATGGCAGTCTCAGTTTCAATTTTACCGGTACCTATGATCAGGTAATAGAACATGAATTGATCACGTATACATTAGACAGCGGCCGCACGGCCAGCATTAGTTTCAGCCCCGGTAATCCGGTGAAGCTTACAGAAACGTTTGAACCAGACAATAAACCGTCAGCTGAAGAACAGCGGGATTTTTGTCAGGCTATACTCAATTCGTTCAAAAGCTATGTGGAGCTGAGCGGACGGTAACTCTTTTACCAAATAGTAAGCGAGGCGTTGCGAGCCTTCAAATTCTTTGCGTTTGAAGGCTTTTTAATGACCTTTATGTCATGGAGTTGTTATTCGAAAACATTCAACGATATATCACACTTTCGGAAGAAGAAAAAAATGTAATAGGTTCATTTTGGACCATAAGACGTTTAGAGCGAGGGGAACATTTGTTGGAAGAAGGAGCTGTTTGCCGATACGATGCGTTTGTGCTAAGTGGAAGTTTGAAGGGGTATATTATAGATGCCGTTTCGGGTAAAGAAGATATTGTTTTTTTGGCTATTGCCGATTGGTGGGCTGCTGACCTGGATAGTTTTCATAACCAAACACCCAGCAGTATGAATATAACTGCCATCACGCCAACAACAGTGGCGTTGATAAGCCGTTCTTCCTTCAATGAATTGCTTAAACGCATACCCCGGCTGGAGAAGTATTTTAGAATAATTTTGCAGAATTATGCAACGGCATTATTAATGCGTATTCATTTTAGAAATACACAGGACGCAAAAAGCCGGTACAAAGCATTTTTGATAAAATATCCATTATTACATGCGCAAATTCCTCAATATTTGATTGCTTCCTATCTCGGCATCTCCGCTGAAATGTTGAGTAAGATCAGAGCGCAGAAAGATTCGTAATTATTTCTTGAACCAGTTCAATTTATTTTTTGACCCCGGGAAAGAATTTTACTGGCAAATAAAAGTCAGTAATGAAGATCTTAAACGTACAAGCAAGTGCCGGTATGGAGCGGTCCCTTACCCGAAAACTCACTGCCGGTTTTCTACAAATCCTTACAACGCGGCTCCCTCAGGTTGAGATAACCGCATTAGATCTGGTAACCTGCCCACCGCCATTTATAACACCCGATTGGATCGCAGGCGCCTTTTCCGGAATGCCGCTTACTGAACAACAACAAACGGCATTGGCTAAATCAGACGAATACATCAGCCAGGTTGAAACGGCCGATTTAATTGTTGTTGGCACACCTATGTATAACTATGGCATGCCAGCCGTACTGAAAGCGTGGTTCGATCAAATTGCGCGGATCAACAAAACTTTTTCATTTGATCTTTCCCGTGGCAATTTTCCCATTGAACCGGTGTTGTCGGGTAAAAAAATGCTGGTTTTTAAGGATACGGGTGAATTTGATTTTCAAAAAGTAGGCGTCAGAGAAGGAATGAATCACCTGGTACCGCACATTAAAAGCTGTGCGCATTACCTGGGTGTTACTTATGAAAAAGATTTTTATCATGTGGGCATCGAATACCAGGAGTTTAAAGATGACCGGCATGAACAATCAAAAAATACGGCTTTTGCTAAGCTACCCACACTGGTTTATGAAATCCTTATTTCATAATACCGGGGGTATTAAAAATATGAGTAATTTGACGGGCAGGAACTAAAAAAAATCAGGTTTTATAACAATTCTTTAGTTCTTTGCTCGTCTTATTTATCATAGAATAATATCTCCAATGAAAACAAAAGGTGGTGCACCCCCGGCAAAGCCAACAATAAATACGCTGGTTTTCGGGTATAAAAAACTGATCGCGTTGTTGAGTTTTTTTACCGTTAGCGCCAGCCTGTTGGGGTTGCTGATCCCTAAGATCGTTGCCAGGGCCATAGACTCATATGCGCAAACCCATACCATAAAAGAACAGCTGTTGTGGCAATTTGCCATCATAACCCTGCTGGTGTTTATTTTCACCTACCTGCAGTCGGTAGTGCAATCGTATGCATCTGAAGTGGTGGCCCGCGACCTGCGGCAGCAACTGGCAGAAAAGATCGCCTTGCAGAATTATGCGTATGTAATGCAAGTGTCACCGGCACGTTTGCTCACCAACCTTACCTCCGATGTGGATGCCGTAAAATTATTTGTTGGCATGGCGGTAGGTAACCTCATTTCTTCTTACTGCTTACTTATTGGTTCTGCTATTTTATTATTGATCACCAATTGGAAGTTGGCCCTGGTGGTGCTGTTGTTGATCTCCGTGATTTGGGTGGCCCGTACGATCATCATGAAAAAGATCAGAACGTTTTTCAGGGAAGTACAGGGCATTATTGATTGGTTAAATAAAGTGATCAATGAAAGCATTCTGGGCGCCGCGCTTATTCGGGTGTTGAATACCCAGCACCAGGAAAACAATAAATTTATTGAAGCCAATACCAAGGCGCGCAACATCCGGTTAACCATCATCAGGTATTTATCCATCCTTATTCCGGTAATAACCTTTGTGGCCAGTCTTTGCTCCATGGCCGTGCTTTTATTGGGCGGACATTTTGTGATCACCGATAGTATGACGCTGGGCGATTTTTCCGCGTTTTCCAGTTACATCGGCATTATGATCTTTCCCATTATCATGTTTGGTTTTATGGCCACCATCATTGCCCAGTCTTCGGCTTCGTATGAACGTGTTGCGGCGTTGTTGTTGGCAGAAGGGCCACAAAAAACAGGCACCCTGCCCGTTCAGCTAACCGGACCCGTACAGCTGGCTGAGATCACACTACGATTTGGTGAAAAGAAAGTGTTAGATGATATTTCACTGACCATACAACCTGGCACCAGAACAGCCATCATTGGCCCTACTGCCGCGGGCAAAACACAATTATTGTATGTTATGAGCGGACTGGTACAACCGCCGCAGGGCAAGGTGTTGTACAATGGCGTATCGCTGGAAGAAATAGATAAACAATTGTTTCACCGCCAAATGGGTTTTGTGTTTCAGGATAGTGTGATCTTCAATATGACCATTCGGGAAAACATTGCTTTTGCAGATGATGTTACTGAAGAAGACATGCAGAAAGCCATTCGTGCGGCCGAGTTAACAGACTTTATTGACTCGTTACCCGATAAACTGGAAACAGTTGTTTCTGAGCGTGGACTGAATTTATCGGGCGGTCAGAAACAACGCATCATGCTGGCCCGTGCATTGGCGCTGAATCCTAAGGTACTGTTGTTGGATGATTTTACAGCGCGGGTAGATGCGCAAACCGAAAAAAGGATCCTGGAAAATGTAAGCACGCTGTATCCGGGTATTACGCTGATCTCGGTTACGCAGAAAATTTCTTCTGTTACCGGTTACGATCAGTGTGTGCTGTTGATGGAAGGCGAAATTGTTGCTACCGGAACGCATGCACAATTGCTGAAAAGCTCACCGGAATATAATCAATTGTTTGAATCACAAAAGAGTACCAGCCAGTATGAATTACCAGCTTAATACAGGAACCAGCAAACCCTTTGCGGCATTAAGAAAATTAATGCCCATCATAAAAGGCGAGCGAAAGGTGATGTCGATGGCTTTTGCGGCGTTGCTCGTAAATACCCTTACCCTGTTGGTGGTGCCCATCATTATTGCCCATACCATCAACACCTCCATTATTTCAAAAGATTTTTCTGGGGTGATAAAGGCATCGCTGTTGGTATTTGCGTTGTACCTGGTAGGGTTTGTTGCCAGTTATTTTCAAACCCGGTGGATGGGCGCTGTAGGTCAGCACATATTATTTTCGCTGCGCAATCAGTTGTTCTCGAAATTGCAGTCGCTGCCGGTTGCCTTCTTCACGCAGAACAAAGCAGGAGACCTGATCTCGCGCATCAACAACGATACCGATAAACTGAACCAGTTCTTTTCACAAGGCTTGCTGCAATTTGTAGGCAATCTTTTTATGATGATCGGCGCTGCAGTTTTTATTCTGGCCGTAAATATAAAACTAGGACTGGCGGCTTTGGCGCCTGCCGCCATTGTATTGTTGTTAACAAAAATACTTTCACCCTGGATCAAAAAAAGAAATGCCGCCAGCCTGCAATCAGTAGGCGGGATGAGCGCTGAAATACAGGAAAGCCTGGATAACTTTAAAGTGGTAGTGGCATTTAACCGGCGTGATTACTTTAGTAAACGCTTTGCTGTAATCAATAATCAAAATTACCGCCGCGCAGTAGCTGCCGGTGTGGCTAATAATATCTTTGTTCCCTCGTATGGACTTGCCGGTAATGTGGCGCAGATCATCGTGCTGTTCTTTGGTATTTATATGCTGCAGCAGGGACAGTTTACGATTGGGTTTATGATCAGTTATTTTGTTTACCTGTCGCGCTTTTATGATCCCATGCGTCAGATCGCTGGCATTTGGCCCATTTTTCAGGTGGCCATGGCTGGTTGGGACCGTATTTCCGCAGTGCTGGCAATGGAATCAGATATGCCTGTGATGGAGGTAGCAGGAACAAATGGTAAAGGCTTGCTGGAGTTTCGCGACGTATCATTTAAATATGGCGAGAAGGAAGTTTTGCACCAGGTGAATTTTACGCTGGAGCGCGGAAAGACCTACGCCTTTGGAGGGCCAACCGGCGGCGGCAAAACCACTACGGCTTCGCTGATAGCGCGTTTGTACGACCCGGTAAGCGGACAGGTATTGTTGGATGGAAAAGATATTCGCACTTACAAAACGGAAGCAAGAACCCAAAAGATCGGTTTTATTTTGCAGGAACCATTTTTGTTTACCGGTACCCTGTACGACAATATTCTGTATGGTAATGAAAAATATCAGCAGCACAGTCCCGAACAATTGAATGAGATCTTACAACAAAAAGGACTGTTACACATCCTGGACCGGTTCGATAAGGGATTGCAAACGCCGGTAACCAGCAAGGGCGAGAGTATGAGTTTGGGCCAGCGGCAATTGATCGCATTTGTACGGGCGTTGCTGCGTGAACCTGAATTGCTGATCCTTGATGAAGCTACCGCCAATATAGATACGGTGACCGAACAATTGCTGGGTGAAATACTGGCTAAACTGCCAGCTCAAACCACCCAGATCATAATAGCCCACCGGTTAAACACCATTGAAAAATCGGATGAAATATTCTTTGTAAATGCCGGACAAATTATACAGGCCGGTTCATTTGATCATGCTATACGGTTGTTGATGGAAGGGAAAAGGTTGAGTTAGTGTCGTTTCTTGAAACGTTTTGATTATATTAGCAACAGTATAATTAAAAATCAACACAACGATATGCCAAAGCCAAACTTCAATCGTCGCAAGTTTTTGAAAGATGCCGCTGCCTTTACCGGACTGGGGATGTTTGCCTCCCTTCCTGAAACCATAGTTGCCGCTGAAGAAAAAGTAAGTCTGTTTGATGAGCCCCGGATAAAATTTTCTGTTATAGGTATTAACCATGCCCACATCTATGGCCAGGTAAATGCGGTGATCAGGGGTGGGGGCCAACTGGTATCGCTTTATGCAAAGGAAGCTGACCTGGTAGCAGAATTCAAAAAGCGATTTCCACAGGTAAAAGTGGCTGACAGCGAAAAGGAAATTCTGGAAGATAAATCCATACAACTGATCCTGAGTTCTGCTATTCCAATTGACCGCGCCGGTATTGGCATTCGCGCCATGCAGCATGGGAAGGATTATATGTCTGATAAACCCGGCATTATCACCCTGGAGCAATTAGAAGAAGTGCGTAAGGTGCAAAAACAAACCAACCGCATTTATTCCATTATGTACAGCGAGCGGTTCGAAAACAAGGCAACGGTAAAAGCCGGTGAGCTGGTGAAACAAGGCGCCATTGGAAATGTAATACAAACGGTTATTATGGCGCCGCACCGCATGAGTGCAAAAGATCGCCCCCAATGGTTTTTTGATAAGAAGTATTTTGGCGGCGTTATTACCGACATTGGCTCCCATCAGTTCGATCAGTTTTTGTACTTCACCAATTCAGATAAAGCAGAGATCATTTCCTCGCAAACTGGAAATGTGGCGCATCCGCAGTATCCACAGTTTGAAGATTTTGGCGACATCATGCTGCGCGGCAATGGTGGTACCGGTTACATTCGGGTTGACTGGTTTACCCCAGATGGACTAAAAACCTGGGGCGATGGCCGATTGACCATCCTCGGCACAAAAGGATATATTGAGGTTCGGAAAAACATCGACATCGTCAATCACACGGGTGGTAACCATCTTTATTTAGTAAACGATAAAGACACCCAATACATCGACTGTAATAATGTAGAATTGCCTTACGGTAAACAGTTGGTAGATGATGTTATCAATCGCACAGAAACTGCCATGACCCAGCATCATTGTTTCCTGGCAACCGAGCTGGCACTTAAAGCGCAGAAGAACGCGCAGAAACTAAATTATAATAAAGCGTAAGGATAGTTGCTTGGTTGTGCCGCAGTACGCACAAACAACGAAGGATAATCCACTACAAACCCTGATCCATCTACCTGAATATTTGCGTCGAAGTCATTGGGAATATTTTCATAATGATATTCAGTAGCCGATAAGCAGGTATATTGCTGGCGAACAGTATTGATCTGTTCAGCCAGCAGATCAAGGTACAACACCTGTATTTCCCTGGTTTCACCAGGTTGTAATTGCAGCCGGCGAATGGGCAAGGTATTGGTGAAAGGAGTGAGCGGAATATCAATGTCAATACAACCGCTGAATAGCTCCAGGGGTTTACCGGCATTGGTCCAGTTGCCTTTTCCATCGCTGTCAAAGCTGGTCGTTAGCTGCTGGTTGCTGTGCCGGCTAATGATCTTGAAAAAGACAGTTTCCCAACGGGCGTTTGTTTTGATGTGGTAATCTACTTTGTAGATCTTTTCTTCATAATAACCAATGATGGTGGAAAAGATCTCAACACCGGAATTGGTTTCATTGATCAAACAATTTTCCAGGGAGTGGTATTCGCGACCCGTCCACAGTAAGTTGTTTTGCATGGTTTGGTATTTATTTCAAGTTACAGGAAGAATATCAATTTTAAGGCTACCAAATTTCAATTTAGTGCCTCCCTATTCATGCCTAATGCATGTAGGATTAGACATAATGCATTCTTTACGTTGGCCAACGCATTGTGATGATCGCATGATCTATTTTGAACAGCTTATAAACTATTTGTCTTATCGGACAACGTAAAGACGTGACTTCAAAAGCTATTGTTGTCATTCAATAAGCTATAGCTGTCATCCAAAAAGCAGAAGCTGTCAAAAAAACAATTCATTTCCTCATTCCGGGCAACCAGTCAGGCGAAAAATGCGTCTGGTTACAAATACGAAACACGTTGCCAAACATATGAAATACTCAATTGTACTAATCGTCCTTTGCTCCCTGTTCACCGCTCATAGTGCTGTTGCACAAAATAACGTGCAAAAAGGCCTTGACCGCATCGATCCCCGCCCGTTTGCCGACAACAGTGGCCACTGGTATATGGGCCCCGATACATCGCGGATGATCAACCCGCTGCCCGATAAACCAAAGTACCAGCCCACACAGCTGAAGGAAATAGGAGATAATATGATCCTTTTCCAGAAAGACAATGGCGGCTGGCCAAAGAATTACGACTTCTTTGCCATTCTTTCTGATGTGCAAAAGGATTCAGTACGCAGCCGCCATAACGAATTGAACACCACCTTTGATAATGGTACCACCTATACCCACATTGCAGCGTTGTCGGTTATTTATAAAAATACAGGTGTCGCCAAGTATCGCGATGCGGCCATAAAAGGACTGCATTTCTTGCTCAAAGCGCAATATACAAATGGCGGCTGGCCGCAATATTATCCAATTGAGGAGGGCAACTACAGCAAAGAGATCACGTTCAACGATGGCGCCTATGAAGGCATTATGGAATTGTTGAAGGATATGTTGAGCAAACAACCGCAGTACGATTACCTGCAGGCAAATGACCTCAAAGAAGTAGAACAGGCTTTTACCAAAGGGCTTGACTGCATCCTAAAAACCCAGATCAACGATGCAGGCGTGCCAACGGCCTGGTGTCAGCAATATGATGAGCATACGTTACAGCCTGCCTGGGCCCGCAAATTTGAGCCTGCCAGTATTTGTAACTCCGAAAGCGCCGATCTGGTATTGTTCCTTATGAGCCTTGACCATCCCGAACAACGCGTAGTGGATGCTATTCAATATGCCGTTAAATGGTTTCAGGATTCCA
>CBIMFG010000001.1:0-23582 GCA_966243125.1 uncultured Niastella sp. | reverse complement strand
ACAGTGCGCCCTTCAATGTAGTATTCACGCCCGATCAGGTAGCTGGCGATAAACTCAACGTGATCTATTATTCCGAAACCCCCGGTTATGATAAAAACAAATAATACGACCTGTATACCATTCTTAAAAATGTAGTGGGTGGTACTGATCAGAAATTTACCACCGTTTCAGAAGACGGCGATATCTATAATTTATTTCCTACACAAAAATTCAGCGTACCGGTTGATGTAAAAACTGTAACAGCCAATGGCACGGTGCAACCCGGTGACAAAGTGGTTGATTCTTTGAAAATTGACCTGAGCGGTAAGAATTACATCTTCAAAAACGACCTCGCTATGTTAGCCGTTATTGCCGGCAACCAATGGAAACGGCCTATCTGTTTCTCTAATATTGGCACGGCGCAGGACTTAGGCTTGGATAAATACACCCGTTTGAATGGACTCGCGTATCAACTGGTGCCTGTTGAAAGCACCAACGACAGTGGCGTAAACCTCAATGTGGCGTATAACAATGTGATGCAAAAATTTGGTTATGGCAACGCTGGTAAAAAAGGCGTTTATTTTGATGAAGAGAACCGCCGCCGCCTGAACAGCATTAAACTGGCGCATGCGCAAATTGCCCGCAGTTTGGCAGAGGCTGGCAGAAAAGAGGAAGCCAGAAAAGTGTTACACCGCTACGACGACCATGTTAGCGAAGCCAATGTACCCTATGGCATGACCACCAACCGGGGTAATATGCATAATATCTTTTCATTTCAGTTTTTGCAAGCCTGTTACGCCGCCGATGATCTTCCACTGGCGAAGAAAGTAGCCCAATCGCTGAAGAAAGACCTGCAACAACAAATGCAGTATTATCACACCCTTGGTGATGGCAGCAATACGGAAACCGAAATGCTGAACAACGCCTGGCAGCTTACACAAGGCAAACCCGGTGAGCTTTCATCCCGGCAAGCTGCATTTGCGCGGGATATTCTTTCCAGCTACCAGCTGTTACAGGAAATAGATAAATGGGAAAAAGAGCATGCGCCCACGCATGCATCTCTGTAAATAATAAGAGCCATTCCGGTTTAGCGGGATGGCTCTTCTCTTTATAACCCTTCAATATAGTACGGATAAAACCCGATTAATATCTGCTGAACTTGTAACGACCGATGGTGTGATTCATATAGTTGGTAGCTACAAAAGAGTTTGGATAAATATTTACATTATCAAAGTACATGTCTACCACATCATCGCCTTTATAGTTTGATACGTGGATCTGTAAATTCTGGTGCGAATTGGTATAATAAATTCCAGCTTCATCATAGTAACCGGTTGAAGCAGTGTTCATACTCCAGCTACCTTTTAAAGTAGCACCATTCTCAACATAAGTGGCTTGTCCGTTATTATAAAAAGTAAACACGCCATTTTCAACACCGGTGGTTACACCGTACCAACCATACGCATCTTTTTGTGAAGCATCAGTAAGTACCCATGAACCTGTAATGGTAGGTTGTATATCAACGATAACTCCAACTTTTGTACAACTGGCAAAAGAAGCAATCACAACAAATAACAAGGTTAAGCGTAAATAAGATTTCATGACCTGGTGTTTTAAAGTGAATAAAAAGTGGTCATCTTTAAGAAGGCTTACTGTTCGCACAGTTTAGTCAGGGTTTAGTAAAACAGTCCATTTGGGACTTCGTTAACAGCTGGTTATTATTTCTTTAACAATCAGGCTTTAAACTCTATATTGCATTGTTAAAATTAATTGATGCGCAACCAATACCTGTTACTTTTAACCATCCCTTTATTGATGGTAGCCTGTGGCCCTAAGTATAAAAACCCGCATATTGAAATACAAACCAGCAAGGGCGAAATAGAACTGGAATTATATCCCGATCAGGCGCCCAAAACCGTACAGGCCTTTCTTTCTTATATTAAAAAAGGGTATTACAAAAACAGCTCGTTTTACCGCGTGCTGAACGACGACAACCAGCCTTCCAATGCCGACAAAGCCGAATTGATCCAGGGTGGCATGTATAAGTCGATGCCCAAAGTGCACGATACCTTAACCGGTATTCCGCACGAAACCACTGCACAAACGCACCTCCTCCATAAAAAAGGCACTATTTCATTAGCGCGGCTGGCGCCCGGCACGGCCACCAGCGAATTCTTTATTTGTTTGAGCGATCAACCCGGTTTTGATTTTGGCGGCGAGAACAATCCCGACAAACAGGGCTATGCCGCCTTTGGTAAAGTGATTAAAGGAATGGATATCGTGAACAAGATCTACAACCAAAACGAAGACAATCAGTCGTTCGACCCGCCGGTGCCTATTTATGATATAATACAACTGTAAAAACTAAATATGGAGTCATTACGGTCAGCAGGCTATGCTATTATCAACGATATATTTACAGCTGAGGAAGTAACGGACATTCTTGATACCATAAATAAGATCGACACCAGCGGCCCGGCCTTTAGAAAAACAAACGACCTGTTTGCCATCAGGCGATTTATAAAAGAAGTGCCGGCCATTAGCCCATTTATTTTTACCAGCCGATTGTGCGGGATCATAAGCCAGTTGTTTGGGAAAGATTACTTCTTGGTAAAATCAATTTACTTCGATAAACCTGGGCAATCGAACTGGTTTGTGGCGTACCACCAGGATCTTACCATTTCTGTTGATCAGAAGAAAACAGTGGCAGGTTTTGACCAATGGACGGTGAAGCATGATCAGTTTGCGGTTCAACCCCCGGTAAATTTACTAGAGAATATTTTCACCATCCGCATTCACCTCGACGATACTGATGAAAACAATGGCGCACTAAAAATAGTGCCCGGTTCGCACCGTAAAGGCATTTACCGGCCTGAAACCATTGATTGGACCAAAGAACAAGAGGTTATTTGCAAAGTGCCCCGCAGCGGTATTATGATCATGCAGCCTTTATTATTACACGCCTCCAACAGAACCACCAACAATAACAAAAGAAGAGTGATTCACCTGGAGTTCAGCGACCAGCCATTACCCGGTGGACTACAATGGGCAGAAGAACTGGCCCTGAATAATTTCCCCATACAAAAAATAAATATCTAAAGAAACCATAGGCAAAAGCTTGCACTATTAAAATTTGATTACCACATTTGTGTGGTACATAACGCCTATTATTCCCTGCACATTTATTACCCCTAAGATCGAATTCCAATTTCCTACGTCGTTTTGAATAATTAATCTATTCTAATCATTGCTATGCTGTCAGCCTGCGCTGCCAGATAATTCTGTATTCCGTATTCATTCATTATAAACTAACGGTACCATATGAAACTTTTTTACCTGCTATTGGAATTGGCTTGTATTGTCATTACAAGCATTATTAGCGCAGTATTGTATTTAAAAGGCGAGGTTAATTTATCGAGCCTGCTGATTTTCGTTTCCCTGGTTTCACTCACATTATGGGTAAAATCGAATGGGTTACTGCAAGACAAAAAATTATCTAACGACGCGAGCCCGCAAGAAGCTCACTGAGCAATAGCCTTTTACCATCTAATCAATTTATTGAACATTCATTACCGGCCATGCTTTAGCCCTGTACGTGTTGCAGCTACAGGCGCTAAAGCCGGTAATATTTTAATGCCTGTTTAATACACCCCACTGTAATACTTTCCTCCCCGCCACGACCTACTTGCTTTCGGCATATTTGTCTTAACTTATAGTTATGAATACCACCATTCAGCTTCATGTAAACGGGAAGCAACACACCGTGCAGGTAGACGCGGCCACTCCGTTGTTATATGTTTTACGCAACCTGCTGCAATTGAACGGACCTAAATACGGTTGTGGGCTGCAGCAATGCGGCGCCTGTATGGTATTGCTCAATGGCAAAGCCGAGCCCAGTTGTATGTTACCGGCCTCGGCCGTGCAGGACAAAAAAATTGTAACGCTGGAAGGATTGATTCAACCCAACAACACCCTGCATCCCGTGCAGGATGCTTTTGTACAGGAACAGGCTGCCCAATGCGGCTATTGCCTGAATGGAATGGTGATGTCAACAGTGGCACTGCTTAACGAAAACCCACATCCCAATGATGCCGACATCCGGGCCGGATTGCAACGATCACTTTGCCGTTGTGGTACCCAAAGCCGCATTATTAAAGCAGTAAAACGTGCCGCCACCGCAAAACAATAACTCTATGAACAGAAGAAATTTTTTAAAGAGTACAGGATGCCTGGCCATCGGGTTTAGTTTGAACGCTTCTTTTATGAATACCCCTGCACCTATGGCCCAGGAGTTACCGGAAAGTTTAAAAAGAAATCCAAACATCAATGCCTGGCTGGAAGTACTGGACAACGGACAGATACGCATCTTCACCGGTAAGCTGGAATTGGGTCAGGGTATTCGCACCGCCATTGCCCAGGTGGCTGCCGAAGAACTGGACCATGATGTAAATAAGGTAGAAGTAATACTGGCTGATACTGCCCGTACGCCTGATGAAGGCTACACCGCAGGCAGTGGCAGCATTGAACAAAGCGCTATGGCCGTTCGCTTTGCAGCCGCAGCCGCCCGCCAAAAATTACTGGAGCTATCTGCCCAACAACTCAATACGCCTGTTGAACAGTTAATAATCAAAGAAGGGACAATCAGTACTGTTTCGGGCAACCAGGCTGTTACATTTAATCAATTATTAAACGGCAAACAAATAACCGATAAAGTACAGGCGCCTGTTAAACTAAAACCCAAAGAGCATTATACACTGGTAGGTAAAGCCATTCCGCGCAGCGATATCAATAAAATGGTGCGGGGCCAGGAACATTATATTCAGGACCTGCGCTTTCCCGGTATGGTATATGCCAGCATGGTGCGGCCACCGGCTTATGATGCAAAACTGTTGCAGCTTAATGAAAAGGCTTTACAGAAAGCCGTTCCGGGTGTTTTAAAAACGGTGGTGAACGGAAGTTTTGTTGGCATCATTGCGCAGGAAGAATATCAAAGCATACAGGCACAACGCTGGTTACAGCAACATAGTAAATGGTCGCCCGGCGCGCAGTTACCGGCCGCAACCAATTTGCCCGCTTTTTTAAAAACATTGCCTGCACAAACTGAACGGGTGCACGAAAGCGGTACTCTTGCAGATCCAAAGGCAAACTGGATAAAAGCTCAGTACTTTAAACCCTACCTCATGCATGGCTCCATTGGGCCTTCGTGTGCCATAGCCTTCTACGATAATAAACAGCTGCATGTATGGTCACATTCGCAGGGCATTTTTCCTTTGCGCAGTTCTCTTGCCAAATTGCTGAACATTCCTGAAGAACAAATACAGGTTACCGGCGTGCCCGGTTCCGGTTGTTATGGCCATAATGGAGCGGATGATGTTGCGGCCGATGTGGCCTTGCTGGCTATGAACTATCCAGGCAAACACATCCGCCTGCAATGGACGCGGAGTGATGAACATGGGTGGGAACCGTATGGCAGCGCCATGGTCATGGAAGTAGCAGCAGTGTTAGACAGTGAAGGCAACATCAACAGCTGGCAATACGAACTGTGGAGCGATACCCACAGCATTCGACCCGGCGGGGCACCCAACAACTTACTGGCAGCGCAGTATATGGAAAACAAGCTGACAGAAAAGCCGGGCTACAGCGCCGGCGCATACCGGAATTCCGAACCTTATTATTCCATTCCTAACCAGCAGGTAAAAGCGAATATCTTCAATGGCCCCATACGTACGTCGGCCTTACGCAGCCTGGGCGCCTACGGAAATATTTTTGCCATTGAATGCTTCATGGATGAGCTGGCAGAAAAAGCCGGGAAAGATGCCTTCACTTTTCGCATCCAACATTTAAAAGATGAACGTGCCATAGCGGTTCTACAAAAATTGCAGGAAATAATTGCCCCCATACAACCACCGGCCAATACTGGTATAGGCATTGCTTTTTCGCGGTATAAAAATAACGCCTCCTATTTGGCGGTGGCAGCCCTGGTTACGGTTCATCCCCAAAAAGGCGACATACAGGTACAAAAAATGTGGGCGACTATTGATTCGGGTGAGGTTATCAATATAGATGGCGTAAAGAACCAAACCGAAGGCGGCCTTATACAATCGGCCAGCTGGACTATTATGGAACAGGTTCAGTTTGATGCGCAGCATATCACCAGCCGCGACTGGTTCAGCTATCCTATTATGCGTTTTAACCAGGTGCCTGAAATAGAAGTGGTAGTATTAAACCAACCCAATGAAAAGGCTATGGGAGCCGGAGAAGCAGCCCAGGGGCCGGCTTCAGCCGCTATTGCAAACGCTGTATACAAGGCCTGCGGCCAACGAATAAGACATTTACCATTATTGAAGGGAATGCAAAAAACCGGAGTGCATTAAGCCAACTTAAGAATATCTTTTACTTCCAGAATCTGTTTTTCATATCCTTTCAAGGTTACATTGATCATGGCCTGGCCAACTTCCCGTAAGGTAGATACCTTTCCCGGAAATAGCACCTTTAATGCCGGATACATCCAGGTAAAGAATTTATACCCCTTTAATACATGCTTCAGTCCTTTGGTTGGGTTCATATAACCGGGTCTGAACATATACGCCGCTTTAAAGGAGAGCCGCATTAAATCATTTTCAGTTTGTCCTTTTACGCGGGCCCACATCATTTTTCCATGTTCCGTACTATCGGTGCCAGAACCAGATACATAGCAAAAGGTCATGCCCGGATTTTGATCGGCCAGGATGGTTGCCATATGCATGGTAAGATCGTACGTAACATGATGATAGTCCTTTTCCTTCATACCTATAGAAGAAGCGCCTAAACAAAAGTAGCAGGCATTATAGCCCTTCAACTGATCTTTAATAGGCGACAGGTCAAAAAAATCGGGATGTATTATTTCTTTTAGCTTGGGATGTGTGTAACCAGCTGTTCTACGGCCTACTATCAACACCTCTTCAACATCAGGATGCAACAGGCATTCATGCAAAACCCCTTCACCCACCATTCCCGACGCGCCTGTGATAATTGCTTTAATTTTCATATATAAACTAATACGACTACATTATTAAAACAGTTTGTGGAACCGTTTTGTTTGGGCTAAAAATAATACGCGATTGCAGAATTGGCAATGCTTCTGCAAATTATATAACATAAAAAGCTGCCCGTTAAGACAGCCTTATCATGTTATTTAAACCTTATGCCAGTAATATTATGCTTGCTTATTATTCGTATTAGTTGTTAATTCAAATAGCTTAGCTAATAACTCGTAGCTACCGAAACGGTCTTCCCGGGTTTCGGTAAATGTGGAAAGAATAACTTCAGAAACTTCCAATTCTGCAGCCAGTGCCCTTATTTTTTCTTTTACTACGTCTGGTGTACCTACAATAGTCCGCTGTCGGTTGAACAACACGCGTTGCCATTCAGCAGCAGTATACTCATATTTGCTTGCTGCTTCATATGTTGGGATCTCATCATACCGGCCTTTTTCAAAACTCAATAACCGGTAATCCATAACAGCCTGTACCTGCGCGGCTTTTTGTTCATCTTCTGAACAGAAAGCAAAAACACCCACACTTGCTTTCGGCGCTTTTAATTGAGCCGATGGTTTGAACCGTTGTTTGTAAATAGCGATCGCCTCTTTACCACCAACCGGATTTATGAACTGCGCGAAACTCAACGCCATGCCGCTGTGAGCAGCCAGATAAGCGCTTTCACCACTGCTGGTAAGCATCCACAATTCAGGGATGGTATCTATTTGCGGAATGGCCCGCACTTTACCCTGTATGTTGTTGTAGTTGGGATGGTCGGTTAAAAAGTCCTGCAGATCGCCGATCTGTTGAATGTAGTCCTGCGGATCGAATGTATTGGAAGGATTTAACAATTGTGCTGTTATACGATCGCCACCAGGAGCACGGCCCACACCCAGATCAATCCGTTGCGGATACAGGGCCTCGAGCAATTTGAAATTCTCCGCCACCTTTAACGTACTGTGATTGGGCAGCATGATTCCACCTGAGCCCAGGCGAATGCGTTTGCTTTCTGATGCCAGCCGTGCAATCAGCACCTCAGGCGCCGCGCCGGCTAGGGTAATGGTATTGTGGTGTTCACTCACCCAGTAGCGGGTATATCCCCATTCATCGGCCTTGCGCACCAGTTCAATAGATTCCTGCAAAGCCGCTGCCGCATTGCTTCCCCGGCGAATGGGGGTTTGATCAAGGATACTTAATTGTAAAGACATGCCATCCGTAACAGGCGAAGGAAGAAAAGGTTTACTGGCCAGGTAAATTGCTAGTGGCCAGTTGCTTTCGCCAGGCGGTCGCAGAGGTCTTTTATATCATTGCTTCTTTTTACTTCGGTACGCCATTTTTCGGGAATGGAGTCGAACCCATAATACAGGCCCGCCAGTCCGCCGGTTACAGCCGCAGTAGTATCTGCATCATTACCCAGGTTTACGGCCATCAACGTAGCATCCTTGTAATTGTCTGTATTGAGAAAACAATACATAGATGCCTGCAAAGTATTCATCACATACCCACTGGACGAGATGCTATCAATAGTCCTTTTTGTAATATCTTCCTGTAGCAACGATGCGAATCGATTTACTTCGTCCTGCGCAATTTGTTTGCTTACAATAAAGTCATAAACCGTTTTGGCGGTATTGGCGTAAGCAGTATGCTTATCCCTGCCTTTCAACAACTCCAGAGCAAACTCCAGGTAATAAAAGCAGGCAATTACTGAACGGATATGTCCATGCGTCATGGAAGAAACATCTTTAATAATCGCATATCGTTTCTCCAGATCAAAATCACGGATATAAAACAGCAAAGGCATAATGCGCATTAAAGAACCATTGCCATTACAGCCTTCATCAAAATCACCCGCCAGCGAGGGTTTGGCGCCTCTGCGCAACCGGTCGATGGCCCGGCTAGTGGTCATACCAATATCAAATACTTCGTTGCCGGCAGTCCAGTAGTTTTCATCGTACCACATCACAAAACGTTGACCTGCATCATTGAGGTCGTACCCACGGCATAATGATTCAGCCAGGCAAAAGGTGAGTGAGCTGTCATCAGAAAAAGTGCCCGGCGGTTGCCGGTGGCTTTTAAAGCCAACAAAGTCCGTTATAGGCTCCTTACGAAACACGCTACGGTCTGTGAATTCAGCTGGTACCCCCAATGCATCACCAATAGCCACACCAAATAAAGCACCATGAACAGGGTTGGTTGTCATACGTTTGTTTTTAAAATTCAATAAATTCAGCCGGTACATGATCGGTTAGCCAAACACCATTGGCTGACAGATAAAATACATATCCTTTTTCATGCATGGTCTTCGCCTGAATAGTCAGCACTACCGGTTTGCCATGTCGTCCGCCTACGTTTTTGGCGGTTCCTTCTTCTGCCGATAAATGCAAATGCTGGCGCGCCATTCTAACCAGACCCTTCTCCTTAATAACAGGCAGGTTTTTAATGGCCGTTCCATGATACAGGATCGTTGGCGGAACCTGCGGCGGCAGGTTCAGGTCTACTTCAACAGTATGTCCCTGACTGGCGCGAATACGGGTTTTATCTTCATTAAATGCAAACCGTTTTTTATCGTTGGTATCTACTACTAATTGCAGGGTTTCAAAATCAAGGCGGGTGCCTTTTTTACTCATCTTTGCTATCAGTTCTGCTACATCTGTCCAACCCTCTTCGTCGAGAGTAATGCCTATTTGCTCTGGTTCATGTCTTAAAACCAGGCTTAAAAATTTACTTATGTGTTTTACTTGTTTTTCCATTTTCTAATAATTTGTCTCTTGCTTCCATCAATGCAAATCCCAGCCAGTTTGTTCCTCGCCAGGTGTGAGGGTTTTGAGCCGCTGGATTATCCTTTCCCATTCCAATGCCCCAAATGCGATCGCGCGGACTTGCTTCTACTACTATTTGATTACCCGTGGTCAATAGTAAGTTCTTCATAGATTCATGTTGTGAGAACTTGTGCACGTTGCCTGCTACCACAATATGATAAGCTTTAGCACTCCATACCGCTGCCTCAAAGTTTCTCACGGTTCTACCCAACGCTTTGGCAGTGCCAGGTTTTTCTGTTTTCAATATTTCAGCCAATGCTGCTGAATCTTTAAACAACCTGGCCTTTTCAGCCATCATCCAGTGCTCCGCCGTTGGGTAGGTTATTCCTTCTACCGTAAAGGCAGCAGGAAACCACTGACTCAAACAGGATCTATCTGTTGCTCCGGGAATTTTGGGCGTATGTCCCCAGAAAAAGTAATACTTAACCTCGTCACCGTTCTTTATTTTCTCTTTTAGCCAGTCTATTGAGTAATTCATGCTATTTTTTTTACAGATCATATACCGTTACCCGAATTTCTTTCTCTGCCAGTTCCTGTAATATTATCGGCTCTATCTTATCCCAGGTACCGCCAGCCAGTCCCACTCCAATTCTCGGCATATGAACAGATGCTTTTATTTCAGTGGCAAATACTGCCACCTTTGACAATGCCTTTTCAATGGCTTCATAACGAACAGGTGGTGGTTCACCTGCTTTGTCATGCTTTCGTTTTATGTTATGCTGGCCAACCATATTGGCTACCCAGCAATCCTTCTCCACCTGTACAAAAATCACTTCCCCTAATGAAAAGTTCTCTCCTGACCTGTACCATTTCTTAAATTCCTTTTCAGGTTGTAACCACCGCCTGGAAAGGGCCAACACAAATCCCCGGCCCCAGCCTCCAATGTCATTGCATACATGTGCAATAATTTTATTTCCTTCTGCTACAGGAGCCGTCGCGTCACCTTTAATATAATTTATTGACTCCATTAATCATCTATTTAAATCTCCTCCTGAATGGTTCTATTATACTTTCCTTTTCCGTTTTAACTGCAAATACTACGCGTTTAAACTGGTTAGCGAATTTGCTGGTCAATGCTTCCTGAAACAGTTGGGCAATATCCTCTGGATTGTTCCTGAATACACCGCAACCCCAGGCGCCCAGCACCAGTGTGGTATGCTGCTTATTCAAAGAGAGTGCTAACAGTTTCTCAATGCGTACACGCATGGCAGGAATTATTTTATCGGTTCTACCTTCTTCATCGCGCATGATAACGCCTGCATTTACGGCTGGCGAGGTGATGATAGTAACACAAACCGGTTCATCCAGCTCCTGCCCGTTCTCATCTTTTATAATGGGCACCGCAGGCGAATAGATCATGTGATCGGAATACAAACCGGTTTTATGACTTCTGTGATACGTGTAGTATTCCATGGCCGAAAGCAAACTGGGGTACAATCCACTTGCCCGGGCAATACATTCTTCCTGTGCCAGCGCGCCACCCAGGAAACCGCCACCGGGATTTTTTGCGGAAGCAAAGTTCAAACACATTACATCCTGCGCTCCTGCTGCTACCAGTCGACGGCCCGCATCGCACGTGGTTTCATTGGTTACTTCGTATTGGGTTTGAAAGTTGTTTGCTGTTTTAGTGTTATTCAACAATACGTCCAACTCCTGTGGCCTGAATAACTCCGTATTTTTTACTGTGTTTTGTTGAATAAGGGTTAGATCTACTTTTTCGCCTTTGCTATTGGTATAAAACCCTTTCTCTAAAATTTCTATTGTGTCTTTTGCTACTTCAATTCTTCTACTTTGTTTCATAAAAGTTTTTTACGGGATTATTGGCACCTCTTTCGTAACAACTGCCCGTTCCCTGATCTCTTCAAAACTGCTGGTGTTGATTACCTCACCATTCTCAAACACCGTTATCATTTGATCTTCGTATCCGGTTGGGGTTTCTTTTCTTACTGTTTGAAAGCCTTCATCGGTGCGAATTAATTTTAATTGTCCGGCTTTCGATTTTTTAAATGATTGTACCAGTTTGCCATGTGTATCCAGTTCTACCGGGCTTTTCTGTACGTCTACAGCATTGCCTTTTACTTCGGCATAAGAACATTTAAAGGCAAACTTTTGGGTATCCCTGTCTACCTTTTGTAATAAGGCGCCGCCCATTCCCAGCACCAGGTTTTCTGCACTAATGCCGTTTACTTTTAAGGCGCCATAGATGTGGCGGATAGCCTGCACGTTTACACCATCGCCTTGTATCACGCGTACCTGAGGTGGTAATACTTTGTATCCCTTTTCATTGATGGTATAGCCGAACTTCGCCATCAGAATATCAAACATTCTTAACAGGGTAAAAACCGGGTCGCCGCTATCGGGGCGAATTACCAGTACGCCATCTCTGCTTAACACCAGGTCTTTTAATGCTGTTCCCCAGTATTCGCTGCAAGCCCTGAAGATGTCGAACGAGTCAGACACACAAGCTACCACACCTGTAGGGAAGGTTCTTAAAATGTGTTTGAATACTTCCAGTTCGCCTGCTTCGCCCAAAAGGGTACAAACGGAGTGCTCGGTGGCTGGTATTGATAAGCCATATACTTTTTGTGCATCGTAATACCTTTTTGCCATCATGCTGCCCATCAAAGTATCACTACCGCTAAAGCTGATAAGGTGTGCTGCACCACCTAAACCGGCGCTTTCTACTGAGCTTACACCGCGGAAACCAAAATCATTCAGCACAAAGTCAATACCTGCTTTTGCTGTTTCTGAAGCGGTTTCTTCAAAATATTCCTGTACTATCTTTCTTACCTCGCGTGATACAGTAGCTACAGTACAAGGGTACCATACCTGCATCAACAGGGTTTCTAAAAAGTTAGATAACCAGAAACATTCGGGATCGGTATTCTCAATGGTCATCAGCACATTGTTTACAGGCACTGCTGTTCCTTCGGGTACTGCTTTTATTCGAATGGGTAAACGGCCATTGTGTTTTTCCAGCATGTAATCGAACTTACTGCGATCGAACACATCGGTTCTGCCAAATACCTGAGTTAAAAATCCTTCTGCTTCATCAATCTTTTCTTTGGTGATCACCTGTCCTTCGAGGTAATATTTCAGAAAATATTGCAACCCAAAGAAAACGGTTTCATCAAATTGTCCACCCCGGCTTTCGAGATAAGAATAGATCTTCGTGGTGCCGGGATAGTATAATTTATGGTGAGAATATTTATAAGCGTCGGCGAGTAATACAAAGTTTTCCTGCGTTTTCATACGATGTAAGTTTATTTAGTCAAATTACTTAATAACAGATTTACCAATACGTGGTGTTCTTTCACAATAGTTCCCTGCTGCATCATTGCCTGCAATTCATTTACCGGGAACCAACCCAGTTCTTTCAGGTCGTCATTTGCTTTTGGATGTCCGAACACCCATTGGGTTTTAAAGAACAGGGTCATGATCTTGTCTTCTTCAGAACGATAGCGCCAGTCGTCTATTTTGGCGGACCCTATATACTGCATGGCATTTACTTCCAGATCGCCACATTCTTCCTGTAATTCCCTGCGGGCCGCTGTTTCATAGCTATCATCTGCAGGATCAGTAAACCCACCGGGGAAGCGCCATTCGGGTGCATTTGCCTTTTTTCCTAACAACACCTGTGTATCACCATCTTTCAACACTGCTATATCAACGGTAGGGTAAACCTTTGAATAGGTATTCTGAAAGGCATAATTGATGCCCATTCTGAAATCTGTTGAGTCAAGCACTTTGTCACTGTTATCATTACGAATAGCCGTGGCTGAGTGTTCGCCAAATTCAGGCAGGGCAACTACCTGTAAATGGCCGCTGTAATAAGGCAAAAAGCTATCGCGGCTTCCGTACAATATAAACGACTCTGAAGGGAAGGTATTTTGTAACAGGGTATCCAGATTTTTGCTCCAGGTGGTATCGGAAGGATGATCGCTCAGGGGCAGAACCATCAGGTCGGGAGCAAACTGTTTTAATAATCTTTCCCGGGTATAAAAATCAAATGGATTGCGGCGGCTGCCTTTTACCGGAGATACGCCCAGTACTACTACAATTTTATTGTGTTTCGAACGAATTTCGTCGATTAAATATTTGTGTCCTTCGTGCAGGTACGGGGTCTGAAATCTCGCGATAATAACACCAGTTGCTTTCATTTTGCGTTATTTATACGCAAATTTATGTCGCGGAATTGGAATCTCCAAATATTTTGCGTTTATCTGACGCAAAATAATTAATTAGCTTGGGCAAATGACCTCTTGAACAGGAAGATAGACGCAAGCAGGAGGGATAATAGAAGGGTTTTTCATACTATAGAATAAAACTGAACGCTGGTAAAATACATCGCCCACGTTTAATCGTCAAATCTTTTAGATTAATTTAAAATCTTTACCTTTTAAGCGTGTTTCGCACTGAGATAGATTGATTTTTACTTTGTTAGATTTGAAAAGAACGCAGTTAAACTAAAAATGGGAGCCTAGCTTAAAAAAGCGATCAATTAAGTTAGATTTGAAAATAGTAAGTTATAGTGCCTTATAACGGCTGCTATTTAACTTATAAGGGAAAATAATGATCCTATAACGCTACCAAACGTATTTAGATCTCGAAATTTATTCCTTCCTTCAGCAGTTCCTGGTATCGTTTCTTATTAAACTGATACATCTTGCTGGGCCGGCCCTTTCCTTCACTTTTCGCATACTCATTGGTTTCATCGAGTATGCCAAGGGCCAGCATTTTCTTGCTAAAATTGCGGCGGTCTATATCGCGGTCGAGTAAAGAGATGTATAATTTTTCCAGATCGGAGAAGGGGAATTTGCGATCGAGCAATTCAAACCCAATTGGCTGATAGCGGATCTTGGTACGAACGCGCTCAATGGCCAGGTTCAGGATCTTTTTATGATCAAATGCCAGCGAAGGCAGGTTTTTAAAATTGAACCATTGCGCATTCTCGGCATCGGTACTGGCCTTTAACTGCTGAAACTGGGAGCTTTTAACCAGGGCAAAATAGGCGATGGAAATTACCCGTTTACGCGGATCGCGATCCGGTTCACCAAACGTATACAACTGCTCCAGATAATTTACCTCAATACCGGTTTCCTCCACCAGTTCCCGGCGTACCGCCTCTTCCAGCGACTCATCGGGCAGCACAAAACCGCCCGGTATAGCCCACATATTTTTAAACGGGGGATATTTCCGCTGAATAAGCAGTATGGATACGCCTTCGCTTTTGGAATACCCGAACACAATGGCGTCAACTGCTACCTTTATCTCTGAACCGGATGCTGACATGGGCTGCAATATAAAACTTTCGCTGGTAGTACCAAGCTATCCCTCTCAAACTGTACCTTTAACGCAAATCAGTTTCATGTACCTGTTGATTCCCGGTCGTCACCAACTCCTAACCAATTTTCAGTTCCACTATATTCAGGGCATTCTTAAAAACGGGCTGCAAAACGAAATGGATGTATTTGGAAAACCTATTGGCCACAACCAAAAAATTGAGGCGGTGCTTTTTGCCGTTACATCGGCCAACCACTCCAATACCCGCCGCAATCCCCTGCCGTTTTACCTGCGCGCCATCGCTATTGAAGCCTTTGGCAATGAACTGAACGTTCCCACGTATATGTATGGCATTGACGATGTGGGGTATGTTCCCAATTTTGCCGAATACACGCTCAAACGCATTCAGCACGACAGTGAGGGGCAATTTCATTGCACCCCGGAGAATACGCTCGTTATTTGCTCTACACCGGTGTTGAACATGTATCACCACCTTGGCTTTACCATACTGCCGGCCGAATTGCAGGAAATGACTGCCTGGAAGCATCATACCCCCTTGCCCTGGGATGTGGTAGAACAGATTGCCAATAGCCTGCAATGGCAAACAGACCCATTCGTTCAGCAACATATGCACCATTCAGCGTTTAATGTTTGGAAGAAATACAAACGGGGCGAGAAAGTGCAAATGTTATTCAGAGATGCCATGATAAGCAGTGACGGCGATTTAACCGAAACCCGCGACTACAATGTTTATGTTCGCCAGATGGATGATATTGCCGAGATGAAATACCACGATACCGCCCACTTTATTCAACCGGGCCGCATTGGCGATATTGGCTGTGCCGTTGGTAGCTGGATAAAACTGGCCTGTAAAGATGAACGGCTGCGCGAATCTGATTTTTATGGCATTGAGGTTTCCCGTTATTTATATGTGCTTTGCCAGCAACGAAAAGAAAACGGCGAGTTTGTAAATCCGTTTGTATTTTTCTCCCAAAAGAATGCGGTAACCGGTTTGGTGTATGAACCCAATTCCATGAACACCATTCATACTTCTTCGCTTACCCATGAAATTGAATCGTATGGCAGCCGCGCCGATCTGTTACAATTTATTCAGAACCGGTATGCCGAGCTGGCACCCGGCGGTGTTTGGATCAACCGCGATGTGGTAGGCCCCGAAAACAAAGACCAAACCATTTATCTATGGTTGAACGATACCGATGGCGTTAATGATGATCCCTATAAAATAATTGAAGACAAGGTAGCCTTCTCGCATTACCTCATAGGTTTATCAACCTATGCCCGCTTTCTGCGTTTTGCCCGCGACTTCCGGCATAAAGAAGGGTATGTGCTGAATTACGCTACGGCTTCTATCAATAATAAAAACTACATCATCACCAGTTTGCCCGATGCCATGGAATTTTTGAGCCGGAAAGATTATACGGATAACTGGCAAAGTGAAATGCATGAAACCTTCTGCTTCTGGGATTTTTCAGAATGGAAAAGCCATCTGCAGCAGGCCGGCTTTACTATTCACCCTTCCTCGAAAGCATTTACCAACGACTGGATTGTGAATAACCGCTGGAAGGGTAAAACGGAATTGTTTACAATGAACAACAATGAGCTGGAACCGCTAGATTACCCAGTAACCACCATGTTTTTGATTGGGGTGAAAGCATAACCCGTCTTACCTTCGATGCGCCATGAAAAAGTATAGTTGGCCATTATTGTATGCTGTACTGTTGCTGGCCTGCCGGCAACAACACCAACAACGGCCTGTGTCATTCTATTACTGGAAAACCCGGTTCGCGCTGAACGGGTTTGAAAAGAACGTATTACGTGAACATGCAGTTGATACTTTGTACGTTCGCTACTTTGATATTGATTGTAAACCCGAAGCAACGCAGCCGGCGCCGGTATCCCCTATTCAGCTGGACTCATCAATAACGCACTACCAGGTGATACCAGTTATATTTATCAAAAAAAGAACATTTGACCGGCTACAAGCGGCCGATATACCATCCCTGGCCACGAATGTTTTTCACCTTGTTTCACAAATTAATCAATCGCAGCAGCTCACTACCCCCGAAATACAATTCGATTGTGACTGGACCGAAGGCACCCGCGATCTTTTTTTTCAGTTTATCAGGAAATATAAGGCTGTTTCCAAACAAAAAATTTCAGCTACCATTCGCCTGCACCAGGTAAAATATAAAGAAAGAATGGGCATACCACCTGTTGATTATGGGGTGTTAATGTATTATAATATGGGCGCCATTAATGGCGATAATAACAATAGCATTTATGAAAAATCGGTGGCCAACCGGTACAACTCATATATCAGCTCCTATCATTTACCGCTGGATGTTGCGCTGCCGGTATTTAGCTGGGGGCTTCACCTGCGTAATGGCCGGGTAATTGATCTGTTAAATAAAATTAACGTTACACCCTTTGAAACTGACAGCAACTTTACTATTTTAACCAGCAACCGGTACCAGGCAAAACATGCCTGCTTTAAAGCTGGTTATTATTTTCAGCAGGGCGATGAAATAAAAAATGAGCATGTATCTGCTGAAGACTTAATTGAAATAACAACCCAAATAAATAAAAACACCAATCACCGCATTGGTAAACTGATCTTCTACGACCTCGATAGCACTAACCTCATTCAATATGAAACTGATATCATCAAAAAAGTTTTGGCTAACACTTACTAGTTCACTGGCTGTTGGCACTGGTATTATATTGGCCTGTGGCGGCGACTGGGAACCAGACTACAACAGGATGGCTAACATTTCCCTGGAAGCATATGTTGACAGCAGTGCCCGGCCTTTTTTTTACACAGGCATGTCGTTTGTCTCTGAAGAAACATACGACACCAAACACGATACCCGGTTTAATGAAACAAATATCAATGACTGGGTAGCTTACCTGGGCAACCCGGCTTCGCGTACAGAGCTGGAACATTTGTTGAAGATCGCTTCTTCGGCATCCATTGACAGCGCAACGGCTTTTGTAACCGGCAAACAGAAAGTAGTACCCGCCAGCATGCAGTCATATCAATTGTTTAAAAACAATGATAAGAAGGTAGCTGGTTTTATGGGGTATTTATCGTTGGCCAAAAAGAGTGAAGTGTTTGCAGTAAACAACCTGGAATATGAATGGGATTACGATTCAAAGAAAAAAGATGTTTCCTTTAATGCAGCTCCATTAAACAAACAACTGTTACAGGAATTTACTCAGCAAAAGGACCTGTTTTTAAAAGAGCGGTACTGGTTTCAACTGGAGCGATCTTATTTCTTCAACGGTTCGCCCCAGGATGCAATTGATGTGTTCGAGAAAAATGAAAAAACGTTTGCCAAAAACGTACTGTATTACCGTACCATGGCTTATGCTGCCGGCGCTTACTACAAATTAAAAAACTACAGCAAAGCGAATTACTATTACAGCAAAGTATACGATGGTTGTACCATACTTAAAAGGGTGGCGCAATACAGTTTTCACCCCCAGGAAGAAGCCGACTGGAACGCTACGCTGGCCTTATGCGCTAATAACGAAGAAAAAGCAACCCTTTGGCAAATACTCGGCATATTTTATTCAGATGCCAAACGCGCCATGCAGGAGATCTATACACTGAACCCGCGCAGCGAAAAATTGAACCTGTTGTTAGCAAAGGCTGTTGACATAGAAGCAAGCCGGCTTAGCGGCTGGAACCCACCACCTTCAGGAAACGAAATTGCTGCCAAAGACAGTATAGACAGCGAGTTGCTTGGGTTAATTACCCGCTGTGCCGCAAATACCAACAAGCCTCATATGTGGTACATGGCTGCAGGTTATTTGTATATGTTGGATAACAAAACTGATAAGGCCTTTACCTTTTATAAGCAAGCAGAAAAAAAATTACCGAAAGACGAACTGGTACAAGGCCAATTGTGATTGCTGAAGCTGGTAAATACCATTGCCAGTGTTTCCAACGCCGATGCCAAACTGGAAAAATCAATTCTGCCCGACCTTACCTGGTTCACAAGCGGTAAATTACCCAAAGGATTAGGATCTGAACCATCATTAACCTGGATACAACAAACACTGGGCAGCAGGTACAAAACCCAGGGGGAACGCATTAAAGCTGTTTGCTTTTACAACTATGGTGATTTTTATAGCGACGATAAAAATATTGAGGCTTTGAAAAGCTTTTTAAACAAGCCTGATAAAACGCCTTATGAATCTGTTTACGCTAAATTCTATAAGTTCCAAATGGCTGACCTGCTGGAATACCAGGCTATCCGGTTAACCTACCAGGATAAACTAAGCGAGGCCATTGCGAAAATAGAACCAGGGGCTTCCAACGAAGTATTGCCAGGCAATCATTTTAACGGCCGTTTACAGGATTGCCACGACTGTGATCACGAAGCGCCGCAAAAAATAAAATACACCAAGCTTTCATTACTCAAAAAAATGAAAGACATGGAGGATAAAGTAAAAGCCGGCACTGATGTATACACCAATGCCATGCTGCTGGCCAACGCGTTTTACAATATTACCTGGTATGGTAATGCCCGGGCTTTTTATGACTGCCAAATATACGGGTCTATGTATAGCGAAAGTTCTGGCAGCAACGCCCCCTCCAACATGACAGTGGCCATTAAATATTACTCGCAGGCATTAAGCGCTGCCAAAACTGATGAGCAAAAGGCCAAATGCCAATTTATGCTGGCCAAATGCGAACGCAACGAATTTTATGAGGGGAAAGTAGTAAATAATAAAGATACCCTGTATGCCGCTGATGCCAAACCCGACTTTTTACCCTGGGATGGTTTCATAGCCTTAAAACAAAAATATTCCAATACGCAGTTTTATAAAGAAGCGATTAGGGAGTGTGGTTATTTTAAGACTTATACGCGTAAATAGGAGGTAAGATGTAAGAGGTAGGAGGTAAGAAATTCGCGAGATTCGTACTTCCTACCTCGTACTTCCTACTTAGTTTTAATGGCCTTTATAGCCGATACTACTTCTGAATAAAACACTTCAGGCAAATTACCCAGGGGAATCAAAATCGGGTCTTTATCGTCCTTAGGCCGTGTTACCCATTTGTTCTTTCCCTCCCGCTGTCTGAAATACAACCTGCCTAATTGGGCATCCATATCTGAATCAAAACCCGATACAAAAACACCTTCAACTTCCAGCACCGCCATTACATCGCTGGTATCTTCATCTTTAAAAAAGGTATCAATGGAACCGGCATCACCGGCGGGGCCTTTACGCCAGCCATATTTTTCAAGCGTGCTTCTTATTGAACCAGGTTGTGTTTGGGTGCCATCAAATATTCTTACTATGGTTACCTGTTTTTGTTCGGGCGTCAATGGTTGTATGTTGCGGTCGAGCTGCGAGAACACCGGCTCAATGGCCAGATCAAAAAACTTTTGTTGCCATTGTTTCAATTCATCTGCTGATAATTGCAAGGGATGTACAATACCAATTTGTGCCTCCTCTTCCAATGCGATCTCGTTGTCTGCTGCATCCATCAGGGTGGTATCTTCCTGGCAATAAAAACATTGCTTCAATTGATTGTTATCATACACACCCCAAAGTAATTTGGTGGCGTAAATGAACATAACCGGGTTGGTTAAAAAGAATTGTTCCCATTGTTCTTTATTCCACCGGCGCTGTATTACCAGGTAATGTTCCAGGCGCGATGATTGTGATTTTACAATATCCTTTACCTCTTTGGCAATGGCTTTAAACTCATCTTTTAGTGCATCGGGGGCACTGGCCGGAATGGCCTTTAGTTTTTTATTATCATCGTTAAAGAAGGCTATTTTAAACTTACTGTCAATAAACGCGCGATAGCTGTCACCATCAATTGTAAATTCTTTGAACAATCCTTCAAAGCCAAAGTCAGGTACAATGCGATCGCCGAGCTCATACACGGTAATATTCAGTTCTTCTGCCGCAGCTTCCAGCGCCACCAGGGCAGCGGCCCCAACATTGGCTTTTTTTGTTTTGTACTTACGGCTGTACAACTCCACCCAGCGCAATGCTTTATTGCTTCCCTGTATTGCCAGCGCGCCTACGCCATACTCGGCCATTTTAAACCGGCTGTCGTCTATCCATTTATCAATGGTAATACGTATTTTATCTGCCACCGCTTCATTACCCAGCAGGGCCGATAAAGCCAGCAAATACTTATGTTCTGGCTTTGTGTTTTTATCAATAAACAGTTTTATTAACTGCAACGCAAATTCAGCAGCCTTTTCCTTATCAAGCCTGTTTATTAATAACCGGGCTTCCAGATCTGACCGCATGGTTTTTACCCGGTTCATGCGATAGAGTAAAAAGCGCACCTCCTCATTTTTGAGCTGCTTACCACTGGTATAATACAAAGCAGGCAGGGTATCTTCAGCCAGCCAGTCTTCCAATGGTTTTTCCAGCTTGCCGCGCTCGCGTGCATCTGCTACCAGTTGCGCGAGCGTTTCATCATCTATTGTATTGTAAATTTCTTTCGCCACTGCCTGCACCATTACATCCCGCGCATCATCATTTTTTTCACTGGCAATAGCTTTTCGTAAAGCCTCTTTTGCCTCCGGTGAAGAACTCAGACTTAATAACTGCGCAGCTGACAACCGGGCGTCTGCACTTTTATGTTTTAATAAGGCGGCGCCTTTTTCAATGGCATTTTCAGCGGTGCTCAGTTCATGTACTGCCATTTGGCGAACTGGTTTCGATTTATGCGACATCAGCTCCCATAAAGCTTCATTGTGTTTTTCCTTGTCGAAACGCTTTATCAGGTTCAACACATGTTCATGATAGCTGGCCTCATCTGTAGATGCCTTCAACGCTAAAAACAGGAAGGGAAGGGCCTCCGCCTGGAATGTATTAACCAATAAATTCAGTACGGTTTGCTGTAAATATTTGGTCTGCTTAATAAGGTCCCACAACTTTTCTTTGGCGCCAGCCGGGTCTGCTTCCATTAGAATTTTAGCTGCCAACGTACTCATTACATATCTGCTCTCTCCATCATTAATGGTTCTTTCCCAACCAATTTTATTGATGTTGGGGTACAATGCCAGGTAATCATTCGCAACAGCTACCAACAGGTCGTTTACCGAACCCGGCTGTTTAGCGTGCAGCTTCATGAGCATAAAGAAGCGGTTCTCTACATTACCGCGATGTTTTATATACCCATGATGCGATCTTACACGCTCAATAATATACGCCTGGTACTTCTCCGCATTATAATTCAGGGCTGCATCTATTACAGTGAGGTTGAACAGCTGCCCATCTTCGAGGTTCGACTGCAGATAGGCATCTACTTCTGCAGGAATATTATTGGATAAAAGCGCATTGAATTTTTCAAGGGTAAATGCCATAGGGGTAAATAGTTTATTTTTTTATGACCATGTCTTCTTTGGCTGCCCACAGGCCAATATCCTGTTTGCTGAGAGCTGCGGCCATCAGGTCGGGAAATTTATCGGGGGTGCAGGCAAAAACAGGAATGCCGAGGTTAGAAAAATATTGTGCGTTGTTATGGTCGTAGAAAGGAGCGCCTTCATCATTCAAGGCCAGCAATACCACCACCTGCACGCCTGCCGCTACCAGCTCTGCTGCGCGCTGACGCATTTTGTCCTGATTGCCGCCTTCGTACAAATCGGTGATCAGCACCAACACGGTATCGTAGGGTTTGGTTATGATCTGTTGGCAATAGGTAAGCGCGAGGTTGATATCGGTTCCACCACCTAATTGCACCCCAAACAATAATTCTACAGGGTCGGTCAATTCTTCGGTAAGGTCACTTACAGCCGTATCAAACACCACCATTTTTGTTTTAATAGCGGGTATGGAAGCCATCACCGAACCAAAGATGCCGGAGTACACCACAGAGGTTCCCATAGATCCACTTTGATCGAGACACAGCACCACATCTTTCAAGGCGGTTCGTTTACGGCCATAGCCTATCCTGGTTTCGGGAATAATGGTTTTATAATCGGGTTGATAGTGTTTTAAATTCTTTTGAATGGTAGCATGCCAGTTGATCTCGTTGTGCCTGGGGCGGCGATTGCGCACGCTTCTGTTCAAACTGCCAATAATGGCCTGTTGTGTTGGCTGCGACAGTTTACGCATTAATTCGTCTACTACTTTACGCACCACCTGCCGGGCAGTATCTTTTGTTTTATCAGGAATTACTTTACTCAACGTCATCAGGGTAGCTACCAGGTGTACATCGGCTTCTACTGTTTCCAGCATTTCCTTTTCAAACAACATCTGTGTCAGGTTAAGGCGGTGTAGTGCATCCTGCTGCATGACCTGCACAATGGAGGAAGGAAAAAAGGTACGAATGTCGCCCAGCCAGCGGGCTACGTTGGGCGAGGAAGCACCCAGTCCGCCATCGCGGGTGCTGTCGTATAATGCTTCCAGTGTTTTATCCATTTGCAGATCGCGTTCGTTGAGGGTAACACCAGTACCATCATTTTCATTTCCACCCAGTATCAGG